>NZ_JBEYZD010000031.1:0-97001 GCF_040645895.1 Streptomyces olindensis
GGAGGGCGGCGATGCGGAGCATCGGCAACCGACGACAACGCGGCAGATGCGCGTGCCAGGCCCCGCGTCTGCGATCTGATCCAAACGACAGGCCCTAATGCCGGCGGAGCGCGCCGGAGCGGCGGAGTCGCCGTACGGCTGACCGCAGTTCCGTACTGCGGGTGGGCGCATCGCCGTCGGGGTCCGATGCCGGTGTGGAGTCCGGGGAGGTGACGGCGGCGTCGGCCGCCCACAGGGCGAGTTCGCGGTCCCGGGGGCCGTGGGCGGTGTAGGCGAGGCCGTCCGGCGCGTCCGGGGCGCGGTCTCCGAAGACCCTGACCGGGTGGCGGTCGTCCCAGCGTTCCCAGCCCGGGTCGCCGTCCGTCGCGAAGCGGACCCACGCGCCGTGCATCGCGTCCGCCAGCTCCTGCGGCGCGCCCTCCCCGGCGAGCTTGCGGGACTCCGGGACCTCCCCGGTGTCGAAGACGAAGCCGAGTTCCAGCGCGTGGCAGGCGCCGAGGCCGGGCAGGTTCGAGGGCCAGGCGAACTCGTAGACGTAGGACGGTTCCGGGCGGGCGTCGGCCAGGTGGTGCAGGGGGATGCGCAGCAGGTGGTCGGTGACGAGCTGGCCGACGATCTCCGCCGTGCCGGCCTCGGGGTGCAGGGCGCGGTAGCCGCGCGGGACCTCGCTGCCGCAGTGGCAGCGGGCCATGGCACCGGCCAGGGCGACGGCCCCGAGGCGGTCCACGCGGTCCAGCAGGCCGCCCGGGACCAGCCAGAGCCGGTACTCGTCGCGGGTCCAGCCCATCAGCAGTTCCACGCCCGGGGCGGCGCCCTCGACGAGCGCGTCCAGGGGGTCGCGCGGGACGACGTCGCCGTCGACGACGATGCCGAAGGCGGGGCCGCCGACCACCGGGCTGCTGAGCCTGCCCACCTCGGCCTGGGTGCGCAGCAGCAGGTCGCGGTCGACGGCGGCGAAGGCCTCGGCGGTGGCGGGGATCTTCAGCCGGGCGGCCATCCGGCGCACCATCCGCCGTACCTTGGCCCGCTCGGACGCCTCGGGCGGTCCGCTCTGCAGGACCGCCCGTGGGACCAGCCCCCGCGTCTGCGGGGCGGCGACGAGGGCGCCGATGCTGATCGCCCCGGCGGACTGGCCGCAGAGGGTGATGCGGCCGGGGTCGCCGCCGAAGGCCTCGATGGCCTCGTGCACCCAGGTGAGGGCGGCGATCTGGTCGCGCAGGCCCGGGTTCGGGGGTGTGTCCGGGAAGAGGCCGTAGCCCTCGACTCCGAGCCGGTAGTTGACCGACACGCACACCACGCCGTCGCGGGCGAAGGCGTGGCCGTCGTAGACGGGTACGGCCGAGGAGCCCCGGGTCAGGGCGCCGCCGTGCAGCCAGACGAGGACGGGCAGGCGGGCCGCGGGGTCCGGGTCGGGGGTCCAGACGTTGAGGTTGAGGCAGTCGTCGCCGGGGACGACCGGGTCGGACAGGTAGTGGGCGAAGGCGTCGGAGTACGGCGGTTTGGGCGGGGTGGGGCCGAAGGCGCCCGCGTCGCGGACGCCTTCCCAGGGCTTCAGGGGCACGGGCGGGCGGAAGCGGCGGGGGCCGAACGGAGGCGCCGCGTACGGGATGCCGCGGAAGACCGCGACTCCGCGCTCGTAGCGGCCGCGCACGGCGCCGTGCGGGGTCGTGACCACGGGGTCCGCCTGGTCTGCCGTCATCGCCCACCAGCCCTTCGCCGCGCTCGTGCACCGGGAACACCAGAGCACCACATCGCTCGTCGGTATTCCGGCACACGAGCCGACTTGGCCGCCATTTGGCGAACACTTGGGACAGGTGGCCCGCTATTTGGCGTACATCAGTGTGCCGAAGCCGAGCTGGTCGAAGCCGCCGCTGGTGGTGCCGTAGTCACCCCCTCCGCCCTCCGGGGCGACGGAGAAGCACATCTGGGCGATGTACTTGTCGTCGAGGAGCAGGCGCCGCCCGTAGTGGTAATGGAGCATCGCCCAGACCGGGCGGACCTGGCCGCGGGAGACGGAGCTGATCGCGGTGTGCGACTGCTGGGAGCAGTTCTGGCCGCTGCCCCAGGTGTAGGTGGTGAAGGGCACGTTCATGTTCAGGTTGTACTTGGCGACGTACTGGGCGGCCTTCATGAAGCGGCGGCCGTCGTAGGAGTACAGGTCGTCTCCCTGGTTCCAGGCCATCTCGCAGATCGCGCCCATCTGGCCCATGCCCATCATGGTGTGGCCCTGGTCGCGGCCGGACTCCTGCCACTGGCCGAGGTCGTAGCCCTCGACGCCCGGGTACAGGAACGGCACCGCGTGCTGGATGGAGCCGTTGCCGGCGCCGGTCTTGAAGTAGTTCACCGCCTGGTCGTACTTGGCGCCGTCGTCGCACAGGATCCCGATGGCCATGATCGAGGCCATGTTGCACAGGTCCCAGTTGGCCCAGTAGTTGGTGATGCAGGCGTCGTTGTGGCCGGTGAGGAACTGGTTGTTCATCGGGTAGAACACGTTCAGCATCATCTGCTTGAACCTGTTCAGGTCGAACCCGGCGTAGCCGCGCATGAGCTCGGCGGCGTTGGCGAACTGCCAGCCGTAGATTCCCGCGGCGAGGAACCGGTCGGCGTTGCCCTGGATGGACGTGAGCGTGTTGGACCAGGCGTTGAGGATGCGCACGGCGCAGTCCCCGTTGGCGGCGGTGCCGGCGACCTGCCAGCGCAGGGCGTTTTGGTAGGCGGCGGCGATGTCGTTGTAGAGGAGCGTGTAGTTCTCGGGGTAGCCCGATCCGCGGTAGACGACGGACTGCGGCCTGGCGGTCCAGGTGGACTGGGAGTGGGAGTTGCCGGTCAGTCTGTTCCAGCCGGACAGCCAGGGGTCGTCGCCCGCGGCGACCCTGACCTTGGCGCGGTTGATGTCGCCCCAGTTGTGGAGCATGCCGGGGTGGGTGAAGGTGGCGGGTGCGGCGTCGGCCGTGGTGGCGGTGGCGCCGAGGGCGAGGGCCGCGGTGAGGCCGCCGGCGGTCCTGAGCAGACCGCGGCGGCTCACCTGGCCGCCCTCGTGGTGCGTGTGGGGGGATGTGCGGCTCATGCTGTGTCTCCGTTCCGTGGAGTACTACATGGGGGTGATGCTCACCTCGCCGAACTCGGTGGTGCTGTGGGTCAGGGGGCTGCGGGAGCAGACCACGAGACCCACGTAGTAGGGGGCGTCACCGAAGCCGGGGATGTCTCCCTCGGCGAGGGGGGTCCAGGTGGCGCCGTCGTCGGTCGAGGCGGATGCGGTGAAGTGCGTCCCGGTGCGCTTCAGCCGCAGCAGGCAGCCGGCGGTGACCGCCGCGTTGCCCGTGAAGGTGGACCGTCCGGCGACGGTCGGGCGCAGCATCAGCTGGGCGCTGGTGCCGCCGGTGACGATCGTCCCGGCCGCCTGGTCGAACGGCGACAGGGACTTGGCCATGAGCAGGCCGACCCGGTCGCCGGCGGCTCCGGCGCGGGAGAGCAGGCGGGCGGTGACCTCGCAGTCCCCGGTGACGGGCCGTCGGACGAACTGGCCGGTCATGCCCTGGTTGTTGACGGTGAGGTCGGTCCCGGCGCCCCGCACCACGAACGTCCCGTCCTGGTGGGCGGTGCTGCCGGGGGTGCGGACGGCGACCACGCCGAGGGTGCCGTAGGCGCGGTCGTCGAGGACGACGTCGCCCAGGTCGCCGTAGGTCCAGGGCGCGGGCGGCGGGGTGCCGACCGTGAGGGTGAGGGTGGCGGTGGCGTCTCCGGCGGCGTTCCCCGCCGTGGTGGTGACCTCGAACTCGCCCGTCTCGGTGGGCGTTCCGGAGATCAGGCCGGTGCGCCGGTCGACGCGCAGGCCGTCGGGCAACCCGTCCGCGGTGAACCGCACGGGTTCGTGCGTGGCCCGCAGGAGGTGCTTGAAGGGCACGCCCTTGTTGGCGAACGCCGCTGTGGAGGAGGTGAGTTGGGGCTGCGACGGCATCGGCGTCGTCGCCACGGCGGACGGCGACAGGGGGCCGCGTCCCGCGACGTTGGTCTTGGCGACGGCGTAGTGGTACGTCGTGCCGGGGGTGCCGGTGGCGTCGGCGTACCGGACGCGGGTGCCGAAGCCGACCGGGCCGATGCCCGTGGCGATGGTCTCGTACGGGCCGTCGGCGGCGGTGGCGCGCAGCACCTTGTAGCGGGCGGCGAGGTCCGGGTCGGTCCAGGCCAGTTCGACCGCGTCGGCTCCCGCGGCGGCCCGCAGGTCGCCGGCGGCGCGGGCGGGGCGCGGCACGGTCCAGATCTCGCCGGCGGTCCGGGAGACCACGCTGACGTTGTCGAAGGCGCCCGTGCCGGTCTCGGCGTACTCCTCGTCGACGCCGAGGCAGGAGGTGAGGGTGAGGCCGACGTACGCGGTGGCGCCGAGGTCGACGCCGGTGGAGCCGACCTCGGTCCAGCGGATGCCGTCCGGGGAGATGGCGCCGGTGCAGCGGTCGCCCCGGCGGGTCACGCGCACCCAGTACGGCATGCGCAGCCGGTAGCCGTCGCCCGCGCCCTCGACGTAGGGGGCCTTGAGCGGGGTCGCCGACTCGGGCAGCGCGCCGAGCGAGGAGATCGGGAAGGCGGCGCTGGTGGTGATCGTCTGCTGCTGGGAGGGCGGCACGGGCGTGCTGCCGGTCCCCCTGACCCGCTCCCCCGCCCTGGCCCGTACGGACCACACACCGCTCCAGGTGTGCAGCGGCAGGCCCTGGATCAGCATGGCGGCGTGGGCGGCGTCCGCGTCCAGGCCGGCCCGTACGGTGACGCCGATCCTGGAGTACTGGGAGCTGAGCGGGTACACGATCCGCGCGGTGATCGTGCCGTCGCCGCGCAGCGGCAGGTAGGCCAGGCGGTGGGTGTCGGCGGTGCCGGAGGCCTCCAGCAGGAACCGTTCGCCGTCGAAGACCGCCGAGCCGGGGATCCGGACGTCCCCGACGTCCCGCGTCGCCCAGGGCTCGGGCAGCCCGGGGACCGCCGCCGCCCACGGTGAAGGGGCGCTGCGGCCCTGGGAGTTGGTGGCGGTGACCCGGTAGTACGCCGTCTTGCCGGGGTGGGCGTCGCGGTCGGTGTACGCCGGGTCGGCGAGACCGGTGGCGACCTCCTGGTACGTCCCGTCGGCGCTGTCGGCCCGCAGGACGGTGTACGACTCGGCCCACGCCGAGGGCAGCCAGGCCACGCTGACGGACTTGTCGGTGCCGACCGCCGTGACACCGGCCGGTGCCGTGGGTACGGCCGGGGCGGGGGCCTTGGTGCCGGCGAAGGTGACGGTGCCCCAGCTGGGCAGGTCGTCGTTGCTGCCCTCGACGACCCGGGCGCCGCCGGTGCCGCGGAAGACGGCCGCCTTGGTGTAGGGGGTGTCGAGGCCGCGGACGCCGGCGTAGTGCGCGTACGCCATCTCGTAGATGGGCGGGAGGTTGCCGCGTCCGACGGCCGAGACGGTCTTCTTGACGTACTTGCCGGTGCGGTCGAGGTCGGGGACGAAGGGGACGTCGCCGCCGAGGTTGTAGCGGGCGGCGTACTCGACGTTCCTCAGCAGCCGGTTGCCGTCGAAGGCGTACAGGTCGACGCCCTGGTTCCAGGCGACCTGCGCGGCGTCCGCGAGCAGGCCGACCGCGAGCTGTTCGTGGCCCTGGTCGCGGCCGGACTCCTGGCCCTGGCCGGCGTCGGTGACGATGCGGTGGCGGACGCTGCCGTTGCCCGCGCCCGCGGCGGCGAAGCGGAGCGCGTCCTCGAAGAGGGTGGGCTCCTCGCAGAACACGCCGATGGCCAGGATCGACTGGACGGACGTCAGGTCCCAGTTGCCGTTGGCGTAGAGCATGTAGCCGGAGATGGCCGGATACCAGACGCGCAGGAACGACTCCTCGCAGCGGGCGATGTCCTCCTTCGCCCAGCCGTCGTAGCCGCTGTGCCGGAGCAGTTCGGCGGCGTTGACGAACTTGAAGACCTGGAGGCCCGCGCCGAGCGGCCCGTCGGCGCCGGTGACGGCCTGCAGGGAGGCCGACCAGGCGTTGAGGATGTCGCGGGACTTGTCGGCGTAGGCACGCTCGCCCGTGATGCACCACATCAGCGCGGTCTGGTAGGCGGCGGCCGAGTCGGCGACGGCCTGGTTCTGGAAGTTGGTGGGGCCACGGCCCCAGGAGGTGATCTGGCCGGTGTTCTGGATGGCGTAGGTCGCCTTGGAGCGCGCGTGGGCGGCGAGGGCGAGGAAACCGTCGTGGACGGGGGATTCCTTGGCGGCGACGGCGGCCTTCATCCGGGCCAGGTCGTCGGCGCTGTGCAGCAGCCCGGGGTGGGTGAAGGCGCGCAGGCCGGTGGGGTCCTGGGTGGCGGCCCGGGCGGTGCCGGACGCGAGCAGGCCGCTCGCGCCCGACACCAGCAGCAGGGCGGCCGCGCCGCCGAGGAAGCCCCGGCGGCTCGGTGCGGGAGTCGTTCTCATGGGCGTTGCTCTCAGGGGTTCGGCGCTCATGACGCGGCGGCCGCCGCGGCCTCGGCGGTGGTGAGGAACTTCAGGTTCGTCACGTGCTCGTTGACGAACATGGGCACGCCGTCCGAGGCCAGGTACCACTTCGGCTTGCCCGTGCTGTCGGCGATCACCCTGCCGTTGACGCGGAGGTTCTCGAAGGTGACGTCCTTGATCGCGTGCTCCGCGTCGAGGCCGGCGATGATCGAGAGGTCGGCGTTCTTGCCGTTGTAGCTGAGGTCCTTGATGTAGACGGACTCGATGCCGCGGCCTGCCGACGTGTTGTACTTCGGGTTGTACTCGACCCGCAGGTGGATGAGCTGGCCCCAGCGGAAGTCCTCCACGCGGATGTCGTCGAACCTGACGTCCCGGACGAGGTTGCTGTCGCCGACCATGAAGGCGATGGCGCCCTGGTAGGTCACCTGCGGCTCGCGGTGGTCGAGGATGTCGATGTTCTCGTAGCGCAGGTTCTCCAGCATCTCCGGGTTCTCGGAGTTGCCGTGCACGCCGATGTTGATCGGGTGGGCGACGTCGGCCCAGAGGGAGCAGTTCTTGACGGTGATGTTGCGGGTGTCGCCGTAGAAGTCCCAGCGGTGGGTGTAGAGAGCGACGCAGTCGTCGGAGGTGCGCAGGAAGCAGCCGTCGATCGTGACGTTCTCGGAGCAGTAGAGCTGGATGCCGTCACCCCAGCCCTGGTGGCTGAAGGCGCGCAGGTTCTTGATGGTGAGGTTCCGGGACTCGGCGACCCGGACGTTCTCGTAGCGGGGGTTGAGGATGGTGACGCCGTCGATGGTCACGTTCTCGCACTTGCGGATGAACATCGCCCCCACGGGGGAGTTGTAGAGCACGCCGCGACCGGTCAGCCGGGAGTTCTCCACGTTCTCGAAGATCACGTTGGAGGTGAGGACGGCACCGGGCGCCAGATAGACGGTGGTGTTGCTGGGCACACGCAGCGTCCGGTCCGGGTGGGTGTGCAGGCCCGGCCCGAAGTACATGACGTGCTTGTCGCCCTCGGCGGGCGGGTTCTCCTCGATCGGGTTCGCGAACAGGTGCAGGCAGTCGAAGATCTTGTCGTCGATCTGGACGACGAGGTTGCGGGGCCGGTCCAGGGTGAAGCGCGCGGTGCTGCCGAGCACCTCGGGCTTGATGCCGTACGAGTCCGGGCGGATGCGGACCTTCTCGCCGCCGCCCGGGTTGTACGTGACCTCGACCTCGACGGTGCCGGAGAAGTCGAAGGCGGCCCAGGAGGAGTTCTGGGCTCTGTTGCTGCCGGTGTTCGCGTCGATCAGTGCGAGTCTGGCGAGGTAGACGCCGAGCTTCTGCCAGGTGCCGCCGAGCGGCCGGACCTTGACGGTGAAGGAGTTGTTGACGGGCACCTGCGGAAGGGTCGGGTGGATGACGACGCTGTCGCCGGCGGTGCCGGTCTCCTCCGCGGCGGCGGCCGGTGCGGTGCCCGCGATGCTGCCGGCCAGGCCGGCGGCAGCGATGACACCGGCGGCCTGGAGGGTGGTCCGGCGTGACAGGGGAGTGTTCATGCGCAACTCCTTGCAAAAAGATTCGGTAAGAGGGTTACTTCAGTCCGGTCGTGGACATCCCGGCGACGAACCCGCGCTGGGCGATCAGGAAGATCAGCAGGATCGGCACGACGTACATCACGGATGCCGCGGCCTGGAGGTTGGCGACCGGGGTGCCGGCCGAGGTGACGTACGTCGTCATGACCGCGACGGCCAGGGTCGACTTGTCGGTGGACAGCAGCAGCTGCGGGGCGATGTAGTCACCCCAGGACCAGGTGAAGGCGATGACGAAGCTCGCGGAGAGCACGGGCCAGGACTGCGGCAGGAAGATCCGCCAGAAGATCGTGCCGTAGCCGCAGCCGTCGACGATGGCGGCCTCCTCCAGCTCCCGGGGCAGCCCGGCGAAGAACTGCCGGAAGAGGAAGACCAGGTAGGGGGCGGCGGCCAGCCCCCACAGCACCCACGGCCAGTACGTGTCGACCATGCCGAGCTTGGCGAAGATCAGGTAGGTCGGCAGCAGGGTGATCATCTGGGGCAGCATCATCGAGCCGATGAGGATGCCGAACAGCGTCTTCTTGCCGGGGGCGTCCAGCCGGGCGAAGCCGAAGCCCACCCAGGCCGAGCTGAGGGTGACGAGCGTGGCGTAGATGAGCGCGATGATCAGGGAGTTGCGGGCGTAGCCGAGGAAGTCGATCAGGTGGAAGGCGTCGGCGAAGTTGTGCCACTGGAAGTCGGTGGGCAGCCAGTGCACGGGGGACGCGGCCAGCTCCGCCGGGGTCTTCAGGCCGCTGAGGATCAGCCAGCCGAAGGGGCCGATGAAAAGCCCGGTGATGACGACGAGGACCGTGTAGAGGACCAGGCGGTTGACGCGGATCCGCACCCGGGGCGCGGAGTCGGGGAGCGGACTGGTGGCGGTCACTTCTTCGCCTCCGGGTCGACGTTGTAGAACACCACGCCGGACGTGAACCTGAAGATGAGCCCGGTGGCGATGAGGATCAGCACGAAGAGCACCCACAGCAGCGCGGAGGCGTAGCCGTAGCGGCCGAGCGCGAAGTACTGCGAGAAGACGTGCATCATGTAGAGGTAGTTCGACTGCGGCAGCGCGGTGACGCCCGCCGTGGTGCCGTCGGGGGTGAGCAGCAGCGGCATGATGGTCTGCACGGACGCGATGACGCCGGTGACCGTCTGGAAGAGCAGCACCGGCGACAGCAGCGGCACGGTGATGCTGCGGAAGGTCCGCCAGGCGCTCGCCCCGTCGATCCGGGCGGCCTCGTGCAGCTCGCGGGGCACGTCCTGGAGCCCGGCCAGCGAGATGATCATGACGTTTCCGGCCGCCCACAACACGCTCATCAGCAGCACGTAGCGGGCGTAGGGGTCGGCGAGCCAGCCGAGCGCGTCGAATCCGAAGAGTGTGATGACGCCGTTGGCGGCACCGGAGTTCTGGTCGAAGAGCGCCTTGAAGGTGAGGCCGACGCCCACCGGCGGCACCACCGCCGGCAGGTAGAGCAGCGTGCGGAACAGCCCGCGCGCCTTGACCGGCCGGTTGACCAGCACGGCGAGCGCGAGCCCGGCGATGATCGACAGGGGGACCGAGGTGAGGGCGAACAGGCCCGTGCGGCCCAGGGAGTTCCAGGTCTGCGGGTCGGAGAACAGCTCGGTGTAGTTGCCGAGGCCGACGTACCGCCAGTGCGGCGAGATCCCGTCGTACGTGGTGAAGCTCAGCCACAGCGCGTACGCCATCGGGACGACGGTCAGCAGCAGGAAACCGATGATCCAGGGCGAGGTGAACAGGTAGAAGGCGCGGTGCCTGCGCGCGGTCATGGAGATCCGGGGCCGCCGGTCCGGGGCGGCGCGTCGGGTGCTCGCGGCGGGGCCGGGCCTGTCCGCGAGGGATATCTGGTCGACCGTCATCCCACCTGCTCCTTACCGCGCTTGAGCTGCTCGTTCATCAGCGAGTTCAGGCGGCCCGCCAGGGTGTCGACGGACATCCGGCCGTTCATCGCGGCCGGGGCCTCCTGGTTGAACAGGGCGTAGAGCGAGTCCGCCGTCGCGTAGGGGGTGTAGGCGATCACCGAGAAGTGCTCCAGCTCGGCGTTCTGCACCTTCAGCGCCCGCTTCTGGTAGTCCTCCTGGGCGGGCATCAGCGGGCGCAGCGACTTCAGGCTGGGGATGCCCCAGCCGCTGGAGGCACGGGCCTTGGCCGGGCCCTCGCCGAAGAACCACTCGAAGACCCGCCAGGCGGCGTCCTTGTTCCTCGCCTTCTTCGGCATCCACAGGCCGGTGCCGGCCTGGCAGGGGCTGACCCGCCGGCCGCCCTCGAAGACCGGGGCCGGGGCGAGGCGGGCGTGCGGCGCCAGCTTCTTGTCGGCGTTGATCAGGCCGCCGAGCCAGTAGCCGGAGTTGGACATGGCCATGCGGTTGGCCTGGAAGGTGGGGCCGTCCCAGGTGTTGGGGTCCGGCTGGACGATGCTCGGGCCGACCCTGCGCCGGCCGTACTCGATGTACCAGGCCAGGGCCTTGCGGGCCTCCGGGGTGGTGAAGTCGATCCGGGAGAAGTCGTCGTTGAAGAGGCTGCCTCCGGCGGTGGCGGTCAGGCTCGCCAGGAGGTTGGGGGTGGACACGCCGTTGTAGCTGCCGCCGAAGACGGTCGTCTGGCCGTTCTTGCGCCGGGTGAGCCGCTCGGCGTTCTCCAGCCACTCCTCGTAGGTGACGGGCTCGGTCTCCGGCGGGTAGTCGACACCGGCGTCGTCGAAGAGCGCGGTGTTGTACCAGAACATGGAGTCCTGGGAGAAGTCCTTGGCCATGCCGTAGCGGGGGCCCTTGCCCTGGGTGCGGCCGTCGTAGCGCCAGAGGTCGTTGACCGGGTCGAGGTCGTCGACCTTGAGGACGGTGCTCCGGGCGAAGTACGGGTCCAGGTCCTGCATCACGTCCCGCGCCGCGAAGTAGGGCGCGTCGGTGGCGCCGACACCGCGGACCAGGTCGGGCGGGGCGCCGTTGGTCATCATGCCGATCAGCTTGGTGATGTCGTACCGCACCGTGACGATCTTGACGCCGATGTCCTTCTGGGCCTGCCGGACCAGCTCCGGGGACAGGTCGTCGGGCTTGACCATCAGCGTGACGGTCTCCCCGCCGCCGCTGACGCCGGTGGAGACCTGCATCGCGCAGCCGCTCAGCGAAGCCGCGCCCGTGGCGGCGCCGGCTGCCGAGAGGGCGAGGAATCGGCGGCGGCTCAGGGAAGCACCAGCACGTGGGTGCATGAACGCACCACCTCCTGCTCTGCTGTTCGAAATACCGGCTCTATGCCGGAGAGCCGACCGTGAGGGTCTGCTCGGCAACCGGTTGTTGTACGTGGGGCAGAGCTTCTTCCGGTCAGGATGGCGCGTCAAGAGCCCCGGCGAACTTTCGAAAAGACTGTGCAACGTCGACGTCATGCAACAGGTGACCGGAAACGCCCGGTTTCTACCGTCGCGGTCGAGCCGCGGGGCGACAGCAGCGGCGACCTCGACCAGGCGCGGACCCACAGCTCGGTCGGCAACCATTCCGGGAACCGGTTGCCACAGAGGCCTTCCGGGCAGTGATACCCCGGCAACGACGTCCACCGGCCCGGCTCCAGGCCGTCGAAACATCAGTAATCGATTTCCGCAACCGAGCCATGACCGCGGCTCACCGCCGGGTCATCTGCTTGGGGGCTCGGCGACGGACCGCGACCCCGGCAGACCGCCCCCAGCGCGCCTTCTCCCGTCACTACGTACTTCCGGCGAGGTCGTTGAACCGATCCGGCGGCTTCGGAGTTACCCCCGGCCCTGGCGATTGACCGCCGCTTCCCGGCGGATCTACGGTAGAAGGCGCTTTCTGAAACAGTTTCCGTCCACAGCTCCAGGAGAGTCATGCCCAGCCCCCAGCTGCCGCGGGCCGTGTTCGCGATGGACCCGGTGCACCTCCCGCTGCTCTTTCCTCCGCCGCTGATGGAGCGGTTGAGGCGCACGGCCGACATCGACCCCGGGGTGGTGGTGCGGGACTTCGCCGATCCGGCCGCGGCCGGCACCCTGGCCTCCGCCGAGATGCTCATCACCGGCTGGGGCTGCCCCCACCTGGACGCCGGCGTCCTCGCGGCGGCCCCGAAGCTCGGCGCCGTCCTGCACGCGGCCGGGTCCGTCCGCTCGCTGGTCGGCGAGGCCCTGTGGGAACGCGGGGTCACCGTCTCCAGCGCGGTGACGGGCAACGCCCTGCCGGTCGCCGAGTACACGCTCGCGATGATCCTGCTGGCGGGCAAGGACGCCTTCGACCACCGCGAGCGCTTCCGCCGCACCCACGCCTACCCGGGCCCCGCCGAGACCGCGGCGACCGGGAACCTGCGCCGCCGCGTCGGCGTCATCGGCGCCTCCCGCGTGGGCCGCAGGCTGCTGGAGCTGCTGCGGCCGTTCGACCTCACCGTCCTGCTGCACGACCCGTACGTCAGCCCCGCCGAGGCCGCCGCCCTCGGCGCCGAGTCGCTGTCACTGGAGGACCTGCTCCGGCACAGCGACATCGTGAGCCTGCACGCCCCCGACATCCCCGAGACCCACCACATGCTCGACCGCGACCGGCTCGCCCTGGTCCGGGACGGCGGCGTGCTCATCAACACCGCCCGCGGCGCGCTGGTCGACCACGAGGCGCTCGCCGACGAGTTGGTCTCCGGCCGGCTCAGCGCGGTCCTCGACGTCACCGACCCGGAGCCGCTGCCCGCGGGGTCGCCGCTCTACCACCTGCCCAACGTGTTCCTCACCCCGCACATCGCCGGGTCCCTCGGCAACGAACTGGAGCGGCTCGGCCGCATCGTCGTGGAGGAACTGGAGCGCCTGGTGGCGGGCCTGCCGCCGGAGCACGAGGTGCGGCACGCGGACCTCGCGCGGGTGGCGTGACCCCCGTGGCGGGCGGATCCTCCCGCCCGTCGGCGCCCCCGCCGGACCCGACGGCGGACCGGAGCCCCGGGCCGTCGTCCACAGGCCCTCCAGCCTGGAGTGACGATGGGATACGGTTTCCGCACCGGAGCGGGCGCGACCCCGGCAACCGGCGCGACCGGGCGGGCGACGTCCGGACCGCGGCGGACCGGTTCGCGACCGGACCGGACGGCGCGGCGGACCCCGACCGCGGCGGACGGTTCGTGGCCGGACCGGACGGCGCGGCCGAACCGGACCGCGCACCGGGCCGGGCCGCGACGGCCCGGGCACGACGGACCGGACCGCGTTCCGCGGGCAGTCCACCGGCCGCGACGGACCGGGGGCCCGCCATCGGCCGGGCCGCCACCGACCGGACCGCGACGGGCCGGGCCACTACCGTGAAGGAGCCGCAAGGGTGAGTCAGCGCAAGGCGACGAACGACGCCGGCCGGGCGACCATCCGCGACGTCGCGGAACGCGCGGGCGTCTCCGTGGCCAGCGTCTCGCGGGTGCTGTCCGGCAACTACCCGGTGTCGGAGGAGCTGCGCCGCCGGGTGATGAAGGTGGTCCGCGACCTGGACTACGTCACCAACGCCCACGCCCGCTCGCTGGCCGGCGGCGGCACACCGACGGTGGCGATCCTCATCAACAACATCACCGGCGCCGCGTTCGCGCACGTCGCGAAGGGCGTCGAGGGCGCCGCCACGCTGCGCGGCTGGCTCTCGCTGGTCGGCACCACCGGCGACGACCCGGAGCGGGAGCTGGCCCTGGTCAACCTCATGCGCCAGCAGGGCGTGGCCGCCGTGATCCTGCTCGGCGGCGCCTACGACTACGACGAGTACCAGCTGCGCATGGCCCGCTTCGCCCGTTCCCTGGACGCGGCCGGCTCGCACCTGGTGCTGGTGGGCAGGCCCCCGCTGGAGGGCGACGTCCCGGCGACGACCGTGGACTACGACAACGAGGGCGGCGCCTACGCGATGGCCAGCCATCTGCTCTCGGCCGGCCACCGGCGCGTCCTCGTCCTGCCCGGGCACGCCGAACTGACCACCGCGCAGGGCCGGTTGCGGGGCGCCCAGCGGGCGTTCGAGGCGTACGGGGTGCCGTTCGACCCGGGCCTGGTGCGGCACGGCCACTACGACTACGAACACGGCTACGAGGCCGTCGAGACGGCGCTGCACGAGACGCCGGACTTCACGGCGGTGCTCGCCGGGACGGACGTCGTCGCCGCGGGCGCCATGCAGGCCCTGCGCGCGGCGGGCCTGCGGGTGCCGGAGGACGTCTCGATCGTCGGCTACGACGACATCCCGCTGGCCTCCCAGCTCACGCCCCAACTGACCACCGTGCACGTGCCGTACGAGGAGATGGGCCGTGTGGCGCTGCGGGCGGTGGCCGACCGGCGCGAGGGCGGCGCGGGCCGCCGCAAGAGCGCGGACGGCGACCACCTGGTGCTGGGCACCCATGTCGTGGTTCGCAACTCGGTCCGGCCACCGGCCCAGCACGGATAACGCGTAGAGGTCGTTACGTAACCGTTTTCCAGCTTCTTTGCCGCCTGTTCGGGGTCTCGTCGCCGTGTCCGCCGAGCCCCGGGCGGTCGGGTTCGACACTGCGTTGACCTGCGCGTATGCGGGCGGCACCCGTAGATCCGGCGCGTCCCCCGCGGATAACCCGGCGGACAACCCGCCGAAACAAATTGCTGCGCACCTCTTGCTAAGAGCCGGGCCGCCCGCCTACCTTCCCAGCAACCGCTTACTACAGCTTCTGCTTCCGCTTGGCCGAACCCCCCGCAACCGCGAGCCGACGGTTTCCGGCCGCCGTTCCTGGCCAGCACCACCGAGCCGCCGCCGTCCTCTCGTTCTGAGAACGCCCTATTCCGAAGGATCACGGTCAGATGAACTTCACCAGCCCCCGGAGAAGGTTCGCCTCCGCCGCAGTCGCGGGTATCGCGCTGACAGGTCTGCTCTCCGCCTGCGGCGGATCCGGCTCGGGTGACGACGCCGCCGCGAAGTCGGGCCCGGTCACCCTGCCCTTCTGGGGCTGGGCCAACGGCCAGGAGGCGGTCGTCAAGGCGTTCAACGCCGCGCACAAGGACGTCCAGCTGAAGTACACCAAGGTCACCGACCAGCTGACCATGCAGAAGCAGCTGACCAACGCGGTGAAGGCGGGCAACGCCCCCTGCCTGGTGCAGAACACCGCCGAGTACGTCACCAGCTGGGTCTCGCAGGGCGCGCTCGCCGACATCACGCGGTACGTCGAGGGCGAGCAGGACAAGTTCAACACCGGCTCCTGGGCGAGCGCGCAGGTGCAGGGCAAGATGTACGGCGTTCCGACCAGCTCGGCGCCCCAGTTCACGATCTACCGCACGGACATCTTCAAGAAGTACGGTCTTGAGCCCCCGGCCACCTGGGACGACTTCATCGCCGCGGGCAAGGAGCTGAAGAAGCACGGCATCAAGATCACCAACTACGCCGGTGAGGACCCGAGCACCCTGGAGGTGCTCGCCATGCAGGCCGGGGCGCACTGGTACTCAATCGACGGCGACGCCTGGAAGGTGAACTTCCAGGACGAGGGCACGCTGCAGGCCGCGAAGGTGATCCAGGAGATCATCGACAACGACCTGAACGCCAAGCTGTCCTTCGCCGACTACGCGGCCGTGCAGCGCAGTTACGACACCGGTGCCACCGCGACCCGGCAGATCTCCACCTGGCAGATGGCCGGCATGGTGCAGAACTTCACGAAGTCCTTCGGCGACTGGGCGCTGGCCCCGTGGCCGACCTACAAGGGTGAGGCGCCCAAGACGCCGGCCGGCACCAACCTGACCGGCAGCGTGACCCTGGTGACCGAGCAGTGCAAGAACCAGGAGCAGGCGGCCCGGGCGGCGTTGTGGATGTCGACGAACCAGGACGCGGTCAAGACGATGGCGAGCCCGGAGACCGGCAACGGCGTGATGCCGGCGCTGAAGGACAGCGACTCCTACGTGGGTGAGTCGATCTCGCAGAAGCTGCTCGGCAAGAACTACGAGCCCGCGCAGAAGGTCGTGACCGACAGCCTGGGCACCGTCACCACCGACTGGACCTTCGGCCCCAACTGGACCGCGATGTTCACCGAGCTGCAGGCCGGCTGGGCCAAGGTCGTAGCCAAGGAGCAGAAGGTCACCGACCTGCTCGCGCACATGCAGGAGTGGACGGTCAAGGACCTGAAGTCCCGCGGTATCAGCGTCAAGGGCTGAGGCATTCGATGATTCGCTCCATGCGCTGGAAGGGTGCCGCGTTCACGGTGCCCTTCCAGCTCGGCTTCGTCTTTCTCTATCTGCTCCCGATCGGCTACGCCGTCTACGAGTCGCTGTACACGGAGAAGCAGTCCGGGCTGGGGCTCGGCGGCGCCACGACCGAGTTCGTCGGGCTCGACAACTACACCCAGGGGCTCACGGACTCGGCGTTCATGAACTCCATCCTGCGGGTGGTGCTCTTCGCCTGTGTCCAGATCCCGTTCATGCTGCTGATCAGCCTGCTGCTGGCGCTGTTCCTGGACGCCCTCACCTCCAGGGCGGCGAGCCGGTTCCGGATCCTGCTGCTGGTGCCGTACATGATCCCCGGCGTGGTCGCGGCGATCGTGTGGGTGAACCTCTACAGCCCGGACGTCGGCCCGCTGACCCCGATCGGCAAGGCGCTCGGCTTCGACTGGAACTTCTTCGCGCCGTCGATGGTGTGGCCGTCCATCGGCAACCTGCTGACCTGGCACGGCATCGGCTACAACATGGTGATCATCTACTCGGCGCTGCAGGGCGTGCCCCGCGAGCTGTTCGAGGCGGCCCGGCTGGACGGCGCCTCGGAGCTGCGGATCGCGCGCAGCATCAAGATCCCGTACGTGCGCGGGGCGCTGGTGCTGACGGGTCTGCTGTCGATCATCCAGATGCTGCAGATCTTCAACGAGCCGGCGCTGTTCCGGAACATCACCCCGCAGACGGTCAGCGACAGCTTCACCCCGATCATGATCATCTACAACCAGGCGTTCAACGCGGGCAACTACAACTACGCGGCCGCCCTGTCCGTGCTGCTGGCGTTGATCCTCGGCGTGGCCTCCTTCCTCTTCTACCGGCTCACCTCGAAGGAGGCCGACTGATGGTGCTGACCGAGCACACCACCGAGCGGCCCCCCGTCCGCAGCGTCCGGCGCCTGACCCGCCCGGACGCGGCCTCCCGCGGGCGGGGCGGCCAGCGCTTCCTGCTGGTCGGGCTGATCCTGGCCAGTGTCTACAGCCTGTTCCCGGTGTGGTGGCTGATCGTCGCCGCGACCAAGGACCGCACGGCGCTGTACCAGAGCAACGGCCTGTGGTTCTCCGGCTGGCACCTGTGGGACAACCTGGAGCAGGTCTTCACCTACCAGGACGGCATCTTCCTGCGGTGGACGGCCAACTCGTTCCTGTACGCGGGGGTCGGCTCGCTGGGCGGCACGCTGATCGCGCTCGCAACCGGTTACGGCCTGGCCCGCTTCGACTTCCCCGGCCGGAACGTCATCTTCGCGTGCGTCGTCGGCTCGTTCCTGATCCCGATCGCGCTGCTCACGCTGCCGCTGTACCTGCTGTTCTCCGCGCTCGGCATGGTCGACACCCCGTGGGCGATGCTGATCCCCTGCCTGATCAACCCGTTCAGCGTGTACCTGGCCAAGGTGTACACCGAGGCGACGATCCCCTACGAGCTGCTCGAGGCGGCGCGCATCGACGGCGCCGGGGAGCTGCGGATCTTCTTCAGCATCGTGCTGCGGATGATGACGACGGGCGGCGCGACGGTGTTCCTGCTGGCCTTCGTGAACACCTGGAACGCCTTCTTCCTGCCGCTGACCGTGCTGCGCGGCAAGGAGAACTGGACGCTCAACCTGGGCCTGTACAACTGGACCGGCACCCGCCTGGAGTCCGGCATCGACCTGACGGGCCTGGTGCTGACCGGCGCGCTGCTCTCCATCGTGCCGATGGCGATCATGATGGTCGCGATGCGCCGCTACTGGCGGAGCGGTGTGACGCTCGGCGCCCTCAAGTGACCTTCCTGCCCTCCCCCGTCTCCCGGGGGCCGCGGGTGACCCTGACTCCCCGCGGCCCCCGGGTGCCCACCTCCCCGGGAGTCCCCGCGTGACCGTCCTGCGCAACCCCGTCCTCCGCGGCTTCGCCCCCGACCCCTCGCTGGTCCGGGTCGGCGACTGGTACTACGTGGCGACCAGTTCCTTCGAGTGGTTCCCGACGATCCCGCTGCACCGCTCCCGCGATCTGGCCCACTGGGAGTACGCGGGGCACGTCCAGGGGGCCGTCCCCGGCAACTCGCTGGCCGGCGTGCCCGACTCGGGCGGTGTCTGGGCACCGTCGCTGAGCTGGGACGGGGAACGGTTCTGGGTGACGTACACCGTCGTGCGCTCGGTCGGCACGCCGTACTTCGACCTGGACACGTACGTCTCGACGGCCGACGCCATCGGCGGCGAGTGGAGCGCGCCGCGCCGGGTGGCGAGCCACGGCTTCGACCCGGCCCTGTTCCACGAGGACGGCCGGCTGTGGCTGCTGAACCTGCAGAACGACCACCGGCCCGGCGGTGAGCGGTTCGCCGGGATCGTCCTCACCGAGCTGGACCGGGACACGCTGGAACCCGTGGGGGACACGCGTCTGCTGCTCCAGCACGACCGGCTGGTGGAGGGGCCGAAGCTGGTGCGGCGCGACGGCTGGTACTACCTGGTGCTCGCGGAGGGCGGCACGGGCTGGGAGCACGGGGTGCGGGTGGCCCGCGCCAAGGAGCTGACCGGGCCGTACGAACTCGACGTGCTGCCGCTGCTGACGACCCGGGACGACCCGGCCCTGCCGCTGCAGAAGGCCGGGCACGGCGAGCTGGTCGAGACGCCGGACGGGCAGTGGCTGCTCGGCCATCTGACGGCCCGTCCGCTGCACACCCCGCGGGGCCGCCGCTGCACCCTCGGCCGGGAGACCGCGGTCCAGGCCGTGACCTGGGACGCGGACGGCTGGCCCCGGCTGCGGCACGGGGGCTGGCATCCGGCGGTCGAGGTCGACGTACCGACGACCCCGCACCCCCTGCCGTCCGCGGGCCGGCCGGCGGATCTGTCCTGGCCGTGGAGCACCCTGCGCGAGCCGCCGGACCCGTCCTGGGCCGACACGGCGGTCCGCCCCGGCTGGATCCGGCTGCGCGGCCGGCACGGGCCGGAGTCCCGCTGGGCGGCGAGCCTGCTGGCCCAGCGTGTCACCGAGCACCGTGCGGAGGCCGAAGTGACCGTCGAGGCACGGCCGGTCACCTTCACGCAGGCCGCCGGGCTGGTGCTCTGGTACAACCCCGAGGCGTATCTGAGTCTGGACCTGACGTGGGCGGAGCCCTGGGGCGAGCCGCAGCGCGGCCAGCAGTGGCGGGCCGCCGCGGGCGGGGGCGGCCGTACGGTGCTCAGTCTGGTGGAGCGGGACGAGGCCGGCCCGCGGCAGGTCGCGGTCGTGGACGTGGCGGCGGACGCGCCGGTGACGCTGGGGGTGACGGTCGAGGGCGCCGACGCCCGGTTCTGGTACGTGCGCGACGGGGTGCGCACGGCCGTCGGGCCGGCGCTGGACTTCAGCCGGCTGTCCGACGACCACGGTTCCCGGCTGCGGTTCACCGGCGCCATGGCGGGCATCCACGCGCGGGACCTCGTCGACGCGGCGTTCACGGCGGACTTCACCGGTTTCCGGCTGGTCTGCACACCCGGCTGAGCCCGTTGTTCGGGGTTTCGAAAGTTTTGACCGGCGTGAACCCGTGAATTCATCTGTCTTCCCGCCGTCCTGCGCCCCACCTACAGTAGGAAGCGCTTTCTGTCCGGTCGGGCTTCGCGCCGCCGCGGGAAGCGCTGGTCGAAACTTTCCACGGCCCTCGGGCGGGCCGGAGAGGTGGGTTCTTCGATGGTCCGTACGGCGAGTGCGAGCGTGGCGGCCGGTCCGACGCTGGCGGTCGTGGCCCGCGAGGCGGGGGTGTCGGTGCCGACCGCGTCGAAGGTGGTCAACGGCCGGGAGGACGTGGCGCCCGAGACGCGCCGCCGGGTCACCGAGGCACTCGACCGGCTCGGTTACGTCCGCAGACCCCGCTTCGACGCGGCCAAGGCGCCCCGGCTGGTGGACCTGGTCGTGCACTCGCTGGAGAGCTCCTGGTCGGGCGCGGTGCTGCACGGCGTGGAGGAGGCGGCGCACGACGCGGGTCTTGAGGTCGTGGTGTCGGCGGCGCTGACCCGCTCCCGGGTGGGCCGTCCGGAGCGCGGCTGGCTGGACAAGCTGGTCGCGCGGGGGTCCTCCGGGGTGCTGTTCAACCTGGCCGAGCTGAGCGAGTCGCAGTACGCCTGGCTGGAGCAGCACCGCATCCCGTTCGTGATGATCGACCCCGTGCAGGAGCCGCCGGAGGGCGTGGCGTCGGTGGGCGCGGCGAACTGGCAGGGCGGTCTGACGGCCACCGAGCATCTGCTGTCCCTGGGCCATGAGCGCGTCGCCGTCATCGCCGGCCCCCGGCGCACCATGTGCAGCAGCGCGCGGGTCGCCGGGTACCGCTCTGCGCTCGCGGCGGCCGGGATCCGCAACCGCGCCGAGTACGTCCGGCACGCCGGCTTCGACGAGGGGGTGGCCCACCGCCGCATGCTGGAACTCCTCGACCTGCCCGAGCCGCCGACGGCCGTGTTCGTCTGCTCGGACCGGATGGCGCTGGGGGTGTACCAGGCCCTGGCCGAGCGGGGGTTGCGGGTCCCGGACGACCTGAGTGTGGTGGGCTTCGACGACCTGCCCGAGGCCCGCTGGGCCTCCCCCGGCCTGACCACCGTCCGCCAGCCGCTGTCGGAGATGGCCGCGACGGCCCTGCGGTCGCTGCTGCGCATGATGGACGGCCACCAACCGGAGAGCACGCGGACGGAGTTGTCGACGCGGCTGGTGGAACGGGCGAGCACGGCGGCGCCGCGCAGGTAGGACCGGGCCATGGGCCCGCGCGGGCGCGGACGGTCCGACGGCACGGTGAACCAGCGGCCCGCGGCCCATCCGACCCTCGACGCCCGCGGCCGTGTCGTGGCCTTCGACGGGGACCTGCTGGATCTCACGGGCGAGGGCCGCTTCGGCGACCGGCAGGCGTTCGTCACACGGGTGCGCTGACGGGGGCGGAGCCGGGAATGCCCGTACAGGCGGAGGGAGTTGGCAGGGGTGTCCGGGTCGCCGCCGGTGGGGCGGCGGCCGTCTTCCGTGAAAGGACCGCCCGGCCATGACGCGCGACTCGCGCACGATCACCAACCCGGCCACCCTGCACGACCCCACGCCGTTCGGCTACAGCCACGCCGTGTCGGCCCCCGGTGAAACCGTATACATCGGCGGACAGTACGCCTCCGACGCCACCGGCACGCCGGTGCCGGGCGACTTCGCCGCCCAGGTGGAACTCGCCTTCGACCGGCTGCGGTCGGCGCTGGAGGGGGTCGGGCTCGGCTACGAGCACGTCGTGCGTCTCGGCACGTTCATCGTCGACCACGACCTCGACAAACTGCAGATCCTGGGCAAGGCCCTGCACGCCCGCTTCGGGGACCGCCTCCCGGCCCAGACCCTGAGCGGCGTCGCGTCCCTGGCCCTCCCGGGGATGCTGTTCGAGGTCGACGCGGTCGCGGTACGGCCTGCCGGTACGGCCACGGCCTGAGGTCCGGCGGCCGGCTTGAGGGCCGCGGGCCGGCCGTCCCGTGTGCTGCTCGGGCTAGGGGCGGGGGTGCTGCTCGGGCTTCAAGGTGGGCGCGCGGGGCGGGTTGTACGAGGGCCAGGGGCCGGCCACCGGCCACCCGGCGGCACCCCGCCCCGCCCTTCCCCGGCGCCGGCCGTCGGTTTCGCGCTCCATGTGCGCGCCGCGCGCCCTGCCGGGGCGGGAACTGGCCGGGACGGGTCGGCGTCGAACGATGCGGCGGGGCGGGCCGGGGCCCAGGGGTGGGCAGTTGGGGGACGACCATGACACGCTGGCGGCCGCTTCCGGACGTACTGCCGAGGGAGGCGCGGCACCTGGTCGAGCAGTTGCGGGCGCTGAAGGACCGCACGGGTCTGAGCCTGGCCGAGCTGGCGCGGCGCACGGCGTACAGCAAGTCGTCGTGGCAGCGGTACCTCAGCGGGGCCAAGCAGCCGCCGAGGGGGGCGGTGCAGGCGTTGTGCCGGGTGGCGGGGGCGGACCAGGCGCGGCTGCTGGCGCTGTGGGACCTGGCCGACCAGACGTGGCCGCGCGGCCTGCCGGGTCCGGCCGGGCAGGCGGTGGACGCCGCGGCCCGCCCCGCCGCCGAGTACCGGCGCTGGCGTGCGGCGGCGCTGGTCTCCTTCGCGGTCATCGCCGTGCTGCTGGCGGGGCTGCTGTGGGTGCTGCCCGCGAGGAGCGGGTGACCGCGCAGGCCACCCGCTCCCGGTGAACACGGCGTTCTCAGCCGACCGTGCGGTAGTGCGCGGGCTTCCAGGGCCCGACGTACTTGAGCTTCACCTGGTACTTGCCGCTCACGCGCTTGAAGTTGACGTTCCGGACGATGCCCTTGTACTGGACGATGTTGCCCGGGTGGAGCTGCAGCCGGGTCTGGGCGAAGTCCCAGCTCTCGCTGACGACGGTGCCGTCCGTCTCGGGCAGGTTGTGGCGGCTCTGCCACCACTGCGTGGCCGACTCGGTCTCCGGCCCGAACGACCCGTCGATCTGGCTCTTCTTGAAGGGCCGCCACTCCCCCTCGTCGTCCTCCCAGAGGGCGCCGTCCGCCCACAGGACGGTCTCCCACAGGGCGATGGCGTTGCCCTTGGAGTACGCCTCCACGCCGAGGTTCTCCTCGTCCTCCCAGTCGTTGGCCACGGCACCGCCGCCGTCGATGCCGAAGTACGCGGGAGCGGCGTTCGCCGACGGTGCCAGGGCGATGCCGGTGCCCCCGGCCCCCAGCAGCGCGGCCGTCACCATCGCCGTGGCCCGATTGCGCATGTTCATGCGGACTTCCTTTCCGAACCGCCGTCCCCCGCGGGTCGCCCCTGGGGCGGCTCGTCTCGTCTGGCTCGGCACAGCCTCACGGCCCGGCGGCGGCCACGGCGAGCCCTGCCGCCGTACACGGACCGCCCAGGGACGGCTCAGGCCCGGGCCACCGACGTCCCAGCCGCGGGTGGGACGTCGCGGGCCCGTGTGGGCCGGGACGGGCCGGCAGGCCGTGCGCGCCCGCCGGGCGTCACGCGGTCCCGGTGCGGTGGTGCAGGGGCAGCGGGAGCGCGGCCGCCCAGAGGATGCCGCCCAGGAGGTGCGCCCGGAACGCCGGGTCCGCGTAGGCCTCGGGGGCGTGGCCGAGGGCCGTGTAGAAGACGCGGCCCCGGCCGTGGTCGCGGCACCAGACCAGGGGGTGGTCGGCGCCCATGCCGCCGCCCTCGTAGGAGGACTCGTCGGCGGTGGCCAGGACGCGGACGCTGCCGCGCGGGCTGGTGCGGAAGTCGTACCACTCGTCGGTGAAGTCCCAGACGGCGGGCAGGTGCCGGGTCGCCGGATGGTCGTGGTCCTCGACGACGGCCCGGCCGGGCTGGTGGAGGGGGTGCCGGGCGAACCACGTGCCCAGCAGCTCGCCGTAGTACGGCCAGTCGTACTCCGTGCAGGCCGCCGCGTGCACGCCGACGAAGCCGCCGCCCGACTCCACGTACGCGGCGAGCCGTTCCCGGCCGGCCGGGGTGAGGACCTCGCCGCTGGTGGAGAGGAACACCACCGCCGCGTACCCGCCGAGGGGCCGCTCCAGGGCCGCCGGGTCCTCGGTGGCGTGGACGTCGAAGTCGCCGAGGGTGCGCAGGGCGGCGACGCCGGCCGGGATGGACTCGTGCCGGTAGCCGGTGGTGCGGGTGTAGACGAGCAGTCGTGGTGCCATGGCATCCGACCCTAGGAGACCTCGGGCCGCCCCGGAGGGCCCACCGGTGCCCGAAAAGTTTCGGTCACCGCCCGCGGGCCGGCGGCGTTCGGGCGAGGGTCGCGGCCGCGCCGCGGACGTCGACGGAGTCCGAGACGTGGTCGCGGGCCGGTGTCCGATTCCTTCAAGACCGGTCGACGCGGGCCTGCCTACGGTGGGCCCATGACCGCACGATTCGATGCCATCGGCCTGGTCGTCTCCGACATGGCCGCCTCCGTCGCCTTCTACCGCCGGCTCGGGTTCGCCTTCCCGGAGGACGCCGGGCAGCAGCCGCACACCGAGGCCGGACTGCCCGGCGGACTGCGGCTCATGCTCGACACCGAGGAGACCGTCCGGTCCTTCCTGCCCGCGTGGCAGCCGCCCTCGGGCGGGGGCCGGACCTCGCTCGCCCTGCGGTGTGACGGGCCGGAGGAGGTGGACGCGCTGTACGAGGAACTGGTGGGCTCCGGTTGCCACGGCGAGCTCAAGCCCTGGGACGCCTTCTGGGGGCAGCGGTACGCCGTGGTGCTCGACCCGGACGGCAACGGCGTGGACCTGTTCGCGCCGCTAGCCGCTGCGGCCGAGTAGCTCCCCCAGCGGCAGGCCCGCCAACTCCCGGACGTCGCGGGCGAGGTGGGCCTGGTCGGCGTAACCGGCCCGGGCGGCGGTGTCCGCGAAGGGCGTGCCGTCGCGGGCCAGCGTGAGGGCGCGGCGCAGCCGCAGGATGCGGGCCAGGGTCTTGGGGCCGTAGCCGAAGGCGGCCAGCGACCGCCGGTGCAAGCGGCGGGCGCCGACGCCGAGTTCGTCGGCGGTCGCGGCGACCGGGCGGCCCGCGTCGAGGGCGGCGACGACCTGCCGCAGCAGCGGGTCGGGGGGCTCGGCACCGGCCGCCCGCAGCAGGGCCAGGTCCTCCAGGCCGCTCGCCGGGTCGGGGGCGGCGTTCACCCGGCCGGCCAGGCGCCGTACCTCCGGGGCCGGCCACAGGTCGGCGAGTTCCACCCGGCGGTCGCGCAGCTCGTGCGCCGGTACGCCGAGGAGCGCCGGGGCCGTGCCCGGGGAGAAGCGGATGCCGCACCAGGGGCCGCCCCCGCCGTCCGTGAGGTGGGCCCGCGTGTCGGGCCCGGCGACCAGCAGCCGCCCGTCGTGCCACAGGAGGTCCATGCAGCCGTCGGGCAGCACCCGCCCCACGCCGGACGGCTCCGGGGTGTTGGTCCACACCACCGCCCCGGCGAGCCGCGACTCCCGCTCCGCGTACACGTGCTCCAGGCTACGCCGCCGACGCGCGGACGCCTCTGGACCGTGTCTCACACCTCCCCGGTGCTGACCACCGCCCGGAGGCTGACCGGTGAGCGCGCCTCCGCTCGGGCAACGACGTGGTGATCAAGCGAGGGTGGCGGTCGGTGGGGTCCATCGGCGGGTGCGGGGCACCGCGCTGGGGATGCCGTAGTCCTTCTTGAGCTGTTCGGGGATGGCGTAGTGCATGACGCGTCCGCGGGTGAGGGAGGACAGCTCGAAGACGGTCGTGAGGTGGCCGAGGCGGTCCAGTGCCCAGGCTCCGAGAGGTGAGCGGTCCTCGATGGTCTCCAGGACGCCGAGGAGATGGGGCACGGCCTTGACGACGGTGTCCCATGGGGTGTGCGGCACGTCGAGCCAGTCGGCGCAGGTGTCGCCGATGAGGTGGCGGATCAGCGCGGAGACGATCGGGTCGAAGAGGGTGCCGGGCACGACCTCCTCGTAGAGGTCGATGAGCTGGCGGGTCAGATGCGCGCCTTCGTCGGAAGGCCCCATGTGCCGGATCATGTACAGGTCGAGGAACTGGCGGGCCTCGTCGAGGGACCTGGGGACCGCGTCCTGGTCGACGCCGAGCATGGCACCGACCACCCGCCAGGCGTAGTAGTAGGCTTCCGCGCCTTCCTGCGACATGTGGATGCCGAGGCGGTGCAGGCTGTCCAGCACGAGCAGGGAGAAGAACATCTGCCCGCCGATCATGTCCTCCTGGCAGATCGGCACCCCTGGTCCCGCGGTGTCCCAGCCCTTCTCGCGCCCCAGGTGGTGGCGGATGGAGGCGTGCAGGAGGCGGACCTTCTGGGCGGCGGGGATGAAGCGGCTGCCGGCTTCGAAGGCGTCGGGCTGCATCAGGTAGACGGTGAACTGGCCGGTCTCCGCCATCCGTTTGGACGGGTACTTGAGCCCGTGGGTGGCCGACAGCAGCTTCGCCACGTGCGGGACGACGTAACAGGCGGGCATGGCGGCGAAGGACAGCGCGGTGGAGATGTGCACGTTGTTGTCGATGAAGAACAGCCGGGCCTTCTCCATTTCCGACCAGTCCACCCACGACGGCGGGACGCGCGTGGCCTCCAGGTACTCGCGGGCCACGTCCGGCAGACCGTCCGGAAGGGGAGCGCCGGCGGTGGAGACGTAGCGCATCAGGGTGTTGAACGTGCCCACCTGGCCGCGTTCGAACAGTGCGGCGACGGTGGCGTCGGCGAGTTCGTCACCGGCCTGCCGCAGGGCGTCCATCGATGCCTCGGTGCAGGTCATGGCGGGGCTCCTTGTCTTCCATGGGATCGTGCGCGAGCGGCGGGTGGGGCAGCGGCCCCCGGGGGGACCGCTGGCGTCGTCTCCGGCGGGTGTCGGGGGTCAGCGGAGGCGGTCCGCGGCTGACCGCGCCAGCGCGGTCAGGGCAGCGTCGGCGTGCGCGGGTGCATCCAGCTCGTGCAGGGCGCCGAGCGCCTCCTCCACGCGTGCGCTGATCATGGCCTCGACGCGGTCCGGTGCCCTCAGCCGGCGCATCACCTCGCGGACCGCGTCCAGAGCGTCCGCGTCCAGACGGCGACGGCCCAGCAGGGCGTGGAGCCTCTCGCGGTCCGCGTCTTGGGCGAGGCGCCAGGTCTCCGCCAGCAGCGCCGTGGGCCGGTGGCCGCGTACGTCGTCGGCGTTGGCCTTGCCGGTGCGTTCCGGGTCCCCGAACAGGCCGAGCAGGTCGTCCCGCAGCTGGAACGCCTCGCCCAGCGGCAGCCCGTACGCGGAGTAGCCGTCACGCAGCCGCGCGCCGGCGCCGGCCAGGGCACCGCCGATCAGCAGGGGCTGCTCGACGGTGTACTTGGCCGTCTTGTAGCGGACCACCTTCAGCGACGCGGTCGTGTCCGGGCCGGCTCCGGTACGCAGGATCTCCAGGCACTCGCCCGCGACGAGTTCGCGGGCCATCACCGACCACAGGGGCCGAGCGCGGGCGAGGTAGGCGGCGGGCAGGCCGCTGGTGGTGAACAACTGCCCCGCAAGCGCCATCAGCAGGTCCCCCACCAGCATCGCCAGCGACCTCGCCGCCGCCGCGGCGCGTGGACGACCTCGTACGGCACCGCGCAGAGCGACATGGGCCGTCGGGCGCCCGTGCCGCAGGGCGCTGTCGTCGATGAGGTCGTCGTGCACGACCGCGGCGGCGTGCACGAGTTCCATGGACGCCGCCGCCCGCACCAGCGCATCGCTGTCCGGCTGCCCGACCGCGCGCCAGCCCCAGTAGCAGAACGCCGCTCGCAGCCGTTTGCCCTCCGCGACCGCGGCCTCCACCTGCTCGGCCACCGGGCCGAGAAGCGGATCGATCGCGGCGAACCGGTCGGCCTCCTGGGCGACGAAGCGGCGCACCACCTCGTCGACACGGCTCTTGAACGCGGCCGGCTCCCACCGGTCAGTCATCATCGGTGCTCTTGCGAGCGAGCACGTGCCGGGCAAGGATCTCCAGGTGAGCCGGGGGGACGGCCGCGTACCGGTCCAGCACCAGCCGCCCACGCGCCGAAAGATCCTGTTCGGCCTGCGCCGCCAGCTCCGCGGCGTCCGAGCGGCGCAACAAACCCCGCACCGCCCCCACGGCCGAACCCAGCGTGCTCAGTGCCAGGTCGGCCGCTCCGGCCACCAGCAGCACCGCCTGTTCGCCCGCTCCCCCGTGCCGCCCCGCTTCTCGCGTCATGCTCTTCCCCCACCCACAGCACCTGCCGACGGCGCCGGTCATACGCCGTTCGTTCGAGCATCGCGTCCTACCGGGCACGAGCACGGAAGAAGTCACGATCGAGCGACGACATCGATCGGCCGTACGGGGCACCTCCGCTGCAGCCGAGTGGACGTGGCCGAACGCGCCCGGGGCACCAAACGGTTCAACCACCCCGTCGTCCCCCGCCTCGGCGTTACCTACGAACCTCCACCAGGAGCCGCGGGAAGGGGCTCGATGCGGGCGGGGACGTGCTTGTGCCAGGGGGTGCCGGCGATGGGGTCGCGCCAGGTGAGGTCGGTGAGGGTGTTGAGGGCGACGCCGGTGCGCTCGGTGCCGCCGCCCTCGGTGGGCAGGTCGAGGCCGAAGCCGTTGGGCAGGGCCGCGTGCCCTGGCTGCAGGCGGTCGTCGACCTCGACGACCGCCCGGGCGGTGCCGCGATGCGTGGTGATGCGGGCGAGGACGCCGTCGGACAGCCCGAGTTGTTCGGCGTCCTGCGAGCTGACGCGCAGCGTGCCCTGCTGGTCGCGCTTGCGCCAGGCGTTGTCGCGGAAGATCGTGTTCGCCGTGAAGGCCCGTCGCTGGCCGGCGGCCAGGACGATGGGGAAGTCCTCGGTGGTGTGGACGGCCGGGGTGGTGTCCAGGTCGGCGAGGAGGGCGAGGAGTTCGGGGATGGGCAGCGGGATGCGGTGGCCGGGATGGGGCACGTAGTTCCAGGCGTGGTCGTACTCGTCCTCGGTGAACGTGATGCCGGAGCGGCCGCCCAGCATGGCGTCGAACAGGGCGTCGGCGTTCGCGTGTCCGGCCCGGCGCGTGGCGGCGGGGTACTCCTTGGCGATGCGCTGCGCGAGCGCCCACAGCACCGCGGCGGACCGGGCGCCTGCGGGCAGGGTGGGACCGAGGGTCTCGTACAGCAGGTACGGAGCCATGGCGAAGGTGCTCTTGTCGACGGCGGCCAGAGCGGCGAAGGCGACCTTGTAGGCGGTGCGGCCCAGGCGTGCCGCCGTGCGCAGCACGGTCAGCCTGCTGCCGGGGACGGCGTTCAGTTCGCGGATGAGGCGGGCGTAGATCTCGGGTTCGGGCAGAGTGCCGGGCAGCGGGTCGAGTACCGGGGCGCGCAGGTGGAAGGTGTTGTGGGGGAACTCGAAGGTGAAGAAGGTCGCTTCCCACTTCTCGAACTGGGAGGCGGCCGGCAGCACGTAGTCGGCGCGGCGGCCGGTCTCGGTCAGGGCGATGTCGATGACGACGACCAGGTCGAGCGCGGCGAGCGCCCGGGCGAATGCGGCGGAGTCGGCCAGGGAGTGCGCCGGGTTGGACGACTCGATGATCATCGCCCGGAAGCGGTCGGGGTGGTCGGTGAGGATCTCCTCGGCGATGACGTTGCAGGGCACCAGGCCGCCGGGCATCCGCGCGCCGGTGACGGGGGTGCGGCGCGGGCTGGTGGAGTAGCGGGCCAGCGGGGCGATCCACGAGTGCGGCTGCATGGCGCCCGGCTTGGCGAAGTTCCCGGTCAGCAGCCAGGTCAGCTTGTTGAGGTAGGACACCAGCGTGCTGTTGGGACCCTGTTGCACGCCCAGGTCCTCGTACGTCGCGACGCTGGAGGCGGTGCCGATCCTGCGTGCCGTCCGACGCAGCAGGTCCTCGTCCACGCCGCAGGTCCGCGCGCAGCGGGCGACGTCCACCGCTTCGAGCTGCTCGATCACCGTGTCGGCGCCGGTCGTGCGGGCGGTGAGGAAGGCGTGGTCGAGGAGGTCTTCCTGGACCAGGATGCCGAGGAGGCCGGCCAGACACCAGGCGTCGGTGCCGGGCCTCACCTGGAGGTGGATGTCGGCGAGGTCGGCGGTCTCCGTGCGCACCGGATCGATGACGATCATGGTGCGGGCGGGGTCCTTGGCGATGTCCTTGAGTACGGTGCGGGCGCGCGGGACGCCGTGGGACTGCCAGGGGTTCTTGCCGAGGAAGAGGGAGACTTCGGCGTTCTGGAAGTCTCCGGTGGTGTGTCCGCCGGTGAGGTGGGCGTCGACGAAGCCCTCGCCGGTCTTCTCCTGGGCGAGCGGGTTGGAGCGGTAGCGGGCGCCGAGGGCGCGTAGCAGGGCGCCGCTGTAGGCGCCGCCGAGGTGGTTGCCCTGTCCTCCGCCCCCGTAGAAGAAGATCGATTCGCCGCCGTGGGTGTCCCGTACGGTCTTCAGCCGGGCGGCGATCTCGCGGATGGCGGTGTCCCAGTCGATCGGGGTGAAGGTGCCGTCCGCCTCCCGGCGCAGCGGGGTCGTCAGCCGGGCGCCGCCGTTCTGGTAGTGGTCCAGACGCAGGGCCTTGTTGCAGGTGTAGCCGGCGGTGGCGACATGCTCCTTGTCGCCGCGGATCTTGGCGAAGCGGCGGCCGTCGGTCTGGATCTGGATGCCGCAGTTGTTCTCGCACAGGATGCAGGCGCTCTTGTGCCAGGCGGTGTCGGCTGTCATCGGCCTTGTCTCCTCATGCGGTGGGCAGCTGGGGCAGCCCCGCCCCGGGGGAAGCGCCCGGGGCGCGGCTCGGTGCGGTGGGTGAGGTGGGTGCGGTGGGTGAGGTGCTGGTCAGCCGAGCGGGGCGGTGGTGTCGCGCAGGGTGGCGAGGGCCGGTGCGTACATGCGGGCCTTGATGGTGCCGAGGGTGTCACCGGCCTTGTTCACCTGTGCCCGGGCGATCTCGACGGCGGTGGAGCGCACCGCGTCCTCACCGACCGCCTGGTCGACGATGCCGGCGGCCGCGGCGTCGGTGCCGCCGTAGCGGCGGGCGGTGAGCATGGCCTCGTGCGCGGTCTGCGGGGCGAGCCGGGACTGGATGAGGGCGGACATGCCGGGGGTGAAGGGGATGTTGATGTCCGCTTCGGGCAGGCACCAGTAGCCGCGGTCGGCGCGCATGACGCGGAAGTCGTGGGCGAGGGAGAACATCGCGCCGGCGGCGAAGGTGTGCCCCTGCAGCGCGGCCACCGTGACGACCGGCAGCGACAGCATTCGCGCGAACAGCTCGTGGACGGAGACGACGTAGTCCTGGTGCTGGTCGGCGTGGGCGAACAGCCAGTCCAGATCGAGCCCGTTGGAGTAGAACTTGCCGGTGGCGGCGGTGACCAGGGCGCGGGGGCCTTCCGCCTTCTCCACCTCGTCGAGCGCGGCGCCGACGGCGGTGAGCCAGTCGGGGTGGAAGCGGTTCTCACCGTCTCCGAGGTCGAGGACGAAGACGTTGTCCTGACGGTCGAGCGAGGGCATGGCGACTCCTTCGAAGAATGCGGGTGAAGCGGCTGGGCGGTCGCGGGCTACGGCCGGGGACCGGATCCGGCACCGGGGCGGTCGCGCAGGGCGTACAGGAGCAGGTCGTGGATCTCGGCGGCGGCGGCCTCGATCGGGGCGGTGCTCTGTTCGGCGCGGCACATGATCACCGCGCCTTCGACCGCGGCGATGATGAAGGCACCGAGCCTGCGGCTGCGTTCCTCGCTCAGGCCGTGCCTCAGGAAGAGGGCCGCGAGGGCCTCCTGCCAGCGGGCGAAGACGGCGGCGGCGGAACGGGCGAGCTGGGGCGCGTCGTCATTGGTCTCCACGGCCACCGCCACGATCGGGCAGCCGGCCCGGAAGCCGCTCTCCTCGAGCCGGTCACGCCACAACCGGAAGAACGCGTCGACGGCCGCCACCGGATCGTCCGCCTGCGTCGCGGCGTCGATCAGCCCCGCGATGAAGTCCCCCGCCAGTGCCACCGCCTCGTCGATGAGCTGCGCCCGCCCGCCGGGGAAGTGGTGATACACCGAGCCCCGAGGAGCTCCGCTGTGGGCGAGCACCCGGTCGATGCTGGTCGCGCTCGCTCCGTACTCACGCAGCAGAGCGGCAGCGCTGAGGATCATCCGGTCGCGGCTGTCACTCCTGCGCGGACTCATCCGCTCACCACCTTCCGCATGGCCATACGGCCCACCACGTGGGCTACCTGTCGGTAACTTATGGGGTATGCCATAGAACATGCAAGAGGGACGGCGAACGTCGTCGAATCCGTTGACGGGGAATCCTCCGGGCCGTGTCGACGCGGGCCTACGGCGAGGCGCCGGCCGGCTTCGGGGGGCCCGCGAAGGAGGACGGTGTGAGAGCGGCGCCGGTCACTTCTCGGCGGGGGGCTGTCCCTCTCCGTTGCCGTGGCCGCTCTTCGCGTGGGTGGGCTTGGTGTGGGTGCGCAGCCGGGCCGTGACGTCCTCCGGCGGCAGGAAGCGGGACCAGCGTTCCGGGAACTCCGAGGGCATGTCGGGGTCGGCCTCGCCCCGGGCGGCGGTGCGGGCCACGTACTCGGCGACCTGCGCCTGCCGCAGCCGCTCGTTGGCCTCGCGGGCCGCTGCCGTGGCGGCGGCCGGCCAGACCCGGTCGATGGCGGCGTTGACCGCGGCGCCGACGAGCACGGCGAACGCGGACACGCCGATCCACAGCAGCACGGCGACGGGCGCGGCGAGCGAACCGTAGATCGTGGGGCCCTCGACCGTGCTGGTCAGGTAGATCCGCAGCAGGAAGCTGCCGAGCACCCACATGCCGAGGGCGACCAGCGCGCCGGGCACGTCCTCGATCCACGGGGAGCGGACGGGGACGGACACGTGGTACAGCGTCGTCAGGAAGGCGATCGACAGGAGGATCACGACGGGCCAGTAGAGGACCTGCACGACGGTCGTCGACCAGGGCACGATCCGCACCACCGCGTCGGGCCCGGCCACCATCAGCGGCAGGGCGACGGAGCCGATCAGCAGGGCGACGATGAACAGCAGGAAGGCCAGCAGGCGGGTCTTGACGATGCCGCGGACGCCGTCGAGGCCGTACATCACGGTGATGGTGTCGATGAAGACGTTCACCGCGCGGGAGCCGGACCACAGGGCGAACAGGAAGCCGATGGAGATGACGTCGGGCCGGCCGCCCTTCATCACGTCGTGCAGGATCGGCTCCGCCATCTCCTTGACGCCCCGGTCGGACAGCACCGTGCGGGAGGCCTCCAGGATGTTGGTCTGGAGGCTCTGGATGGTGTCGGCGCCGGTCCAGGCGTCGACGTAGCCGAGCAGTCCGATCATGCTCAGCAGCAGCGGCGGCACGGACAGCAGCGTGAAGAACGCGGCCTCGGCCGCCAGGCCCAGGATGCGGTACTCGATGCAGGAGTTGACGGTGTCCTTGAGCAACAGCCAGGCGGTCCTGCGCTTGGAGACGTTCCGGTAGAGCGCACGCGCCCGGTGGAGGCGCCCGGAGGGTGTGTCGGGGGTTTCACTTGCTGGCTGCACCCCCTAACGGTATCCGTCGTGTCCGGCCCCACTCACCCACAGGCCGTCTCCGCGGCGCCCGGCCCGGTTCGCTGGTGACCGAGGTGGTACCGCGGGGTAGGTTCGCAGCATGGCTGGCAGCACCCACCCCGTGACGAACCAGGTCCCCCCGCTGGTCGGGTACGACGTCTTCTCCGCCGACCGGGCCCTGTCCGCCGCGGTCGAACGGCACCTGGAGCCGGCGCTGCGCGAGGAGGTGCTCGGCGAGCTGTCGGCCCTCGGGCGGACCTCCGGCTCGGCCCAGGTGCAGGAGTGGGGCGCACAGGCGAACGAGAACCCGCCGCGGCTGCGCACGCACGACCGGTACGGCCACCGCGTCGACGAGGTGGAGTTCCACCCGGCCTGGCACCGGCTGCTCGGCAAGGGCGTCTCGGCCGGTCTGACCGCCGCCTGGGGAAGGCCCGCGGGGCATCTCCGGCGGGCCGCCGCCTTCGTGGTGTGGACGCAGGTCGAGGCCGGCAACGGCTGCCCGCTGTCGATGACCCACGCGGCGGTCCCCGCCCTGCGCGCGGAGGCGGACCTGGCCGCCGAGTGGGAGCCGCGGCTGACGTCCATGGTCTACGACCGTGAACTGCGGCCCGCGCACCTGAAGGCCGGGGCGCTGTTCGGGATGGGCATGACGGAGAAGCAGGGCGGCAGCGACGTCCGGGCGAACACCACGTCCGCGCAACCCCTCGCCGAGGACGGGACGTACGAGCTGACCGGGCACAAGTGGTTCTGCTCGGCGCCGATGTCCGACGGTTTCCTGGTGCTGGCGCAGGCCCCGGGCGGGCTGACCTGCTTCCTGGTGCCGCGGGTGCTGGCGGACGGCACGCGCAACGTGTTCCTGATCCAGCGGCTCAAGGACAAGCTCGGCAACCGGTCGAACGCCTCCGCCGAGGTCGAGTTCGACGGCACCTGGGCGCGCCGGGTCGGCGAGGAGGGGCGCGGGGTGCGCACCATCATCGAGATGGTCGCGGCGACCCGGCTCGACTGCGTGCTGGGCTCGGCCGGGCTGATGCGCCAGGCCGTGGCGCAGGCGGTGCACCACTGCGCGTACCGCGAGGCGTTCGGCGGGAAGCTCGTCGACAAGCCGCTGATGCGCAACGTCCTCGCCGATCTGGCGCTGGAGTCGGAGGCGGCGACGACGCTGGCGCTGCGGCTCGCGGCGGCGTACGACGACGGCGGCGAGCAGGAGCGGGCGCTGCTGCGGATCGCGGTGCCGGCCGCCAAGTACTGGGTGACCAAGCGGTGTCCGTCCGTCGCGGTGGAGGCGGCGGAGTGCCTGGGCGGCAACGGGTACGTCGAGGAGTCGGGGATGCCCCGGCTGGTGCGCGAGTCGCCGCTGAACTCGATCTGGGAGGGCGCGGGCAACGTCCAGGCGCTCGACGTGCTGCGGGCGTTGCAGCGGGAGCCGGGGGCGCTGGACGCGTACCTGCGGGAGGTCGGGCAGGCGCGCGGCGCGGACCACCGGCTCGACGCGGCCATCAAGAACCTGCTGACCGAACTGGCCGATCTGGAGGGCGTGGAGGGCCGGGCGCGGCGGCTGGCGGAGCGGCTCGCGCTGGTGCTCCAGGGGTCGCTGCTCGTCAGGTTCGCACCACCGCAGGTCGCCGACGCGTTCTGCGCGGCCCGCCTCGGCGGCGACGGGGGCGCGGCCTTCGGTACGCTGCCGCACACCCTGGACCTGGCGTCGGTGGTGGAGCGGGCCCGGCCCGTGTCCTGATCCGGGCGGGCGGGAGCGGAGGTGGTGCTGCGCCGACACGGCACCACCCCCGCCGCACTGGCCCGTTCGAGCCACTGAACGCCGCTCGGGACGGCGCCGCTCAAGTTTCGGCCACGGCCGCGCCGTCACACCAGGGTTGCAGGGGGTTGCAACTTGCTGCTGACTGTGGGCGGACTGGGCCGCGCGCCCGCCGGGCAGGCGGCACTATGAGACACACAGTCAGAGACCAGTCGGGGGGCGCACGCGCATGGACGTCACGCACCTGGCCGCCGTGGACACCACGCGGGCGGCCCGGGTCCTCAGCGAGGTCCGTTCCGCCCGGCTCTCCGGGCAGCCCGCACCGGTGGCGCCGCGCCCCGTGATCGAGCAGTCCTGGGAGCGCATGCTGCGCAGCGGCGTCGACCCGGACCACGACTTCCGGGCGGATCTGCTCTCCCGCGAGGAGGTGCAGCGGCGGCGCGAGACGTCGGCGCTGCGCCATGTGCTGCCGGTGCTGCGGGAGGGGCTGCTGGCGGCCGCTGACGTCGCCCACCACATCATGGTCGTGGCCGACGAGGAGGGCCGGGTGCTGTGGCGCGAGGGCAGCCCGCCGGTGCTGCGCAAGGCCGACGGGCTCGGGTTCGAACTCGGCGCGGACTGGCGCGAGGACGTCGTCGGCACGAACGGCCTGGGCACCCCGGCGGTGGTGCGCCGGCCCGTGCAGGTCTTCGCCTCCGAGCACTTCGTGCGCTCCCAGGCCGGCTGGACCTGCGCGGGCGCTCCCCTGACGGATCCGCGGGACGGCCGGCTGCTCGGCGTGGTGGACGTCAGCGGGCCGCTGGAGACGATGCATCCGGCCACGCTCGCCTGGGTCGACTCGGTCGCCAAGCTGGCCGAGGCCCGGCTGCGGGAGATGCACCTGGAGTCGCTGGAGCGGCTGCGCGCGGTGGCGGCGCCGGTGCTGGCCCGGCTCGGCGGGCGCGCCCTGGTCGTCGATCCGGACGGCTGGACCGCCGCGGTCGCCGGGATGCCGTACGTGCGGCGCGTCGCCCTGCCGAAGTCGCCGTCGGCGGGCCTGAGATGGCTGCCGGGGCTCGGGCTGTGCTCGCTGGAGCCGCTGGCCGGGGGCTGGCTGGTGCGGGCCGCCGACGACGAGCCGGCGCCGCGCCGGGCGACCCGGATCGTGCTGGACCTCAGACGGGCGCGCCGCTGGTCCGTGGCGGTCTCCGGCGGGCCCGGCTCCTGGGCCCGGGAACTGAGCCCGCGGCACGCCGAGTTGCTGTACCTCCTCGCCCTCCACCCCGCCGGGCGCAGTGCGGCGGGCCTGGCCCAGGACCTGTTCGGCGACCCGGCCCGCACGGTGACCGTGCGGGCCGAGATGTCACGGGTCCGGCGGTATCTGGGGGCGTTCCTGGAGCACCGGCCGTACCGGTTCGCCGAGGACGCCGAGGTGGAGGTGCTGCTCCCGGACGACCCGCGCGACCTGCTGCCGCACTCGACGGCACCGGCGGTGACCCGGCAGCGCACGTCCGCACCGGCGCCCTGAACTCCCGCGCGGAGCCACTCCGCGGGGTACGTCTTCCGCATATTTGCGAGGTCTTCGTCCGCCACCCCGCCCACCTGCCGTAGCATCCCCCTACGGGCCACCCCACCTGCTCCTCCGTCAACGTACGGACCAACAGGCGCAGTTGACCCGCCTCGGGAGGACGGTATGAAGCATCGCGGCAGACACCGGCGGCGCAGGCGGGGCAGGGCGCTGCGCGCGACCCTGGCCGGGACGGCCCTCGCGCTCACCGCCGCCGCCACTGCGATCAGCGCCTCACAGGCCACCGTCGCCGACGCCGACGGGGCGCTGCAGCCGATCGGCGTGTCCACCGCGGCCGGGCGGCTGCCGCTGGCCGAGCACCGGGTGCCCGAGCCGTGGCTGGACCGGCTGGCCTCGCAGATGGGCCGGCCCGTCGGTGTGGACGCGGTGCTGGACGACGCCGACCGCCCGCTGCGGAACGCGGCCGGCTGCTCGACCACCGAGAAGCACGCCCTGCCGGTCGAACCGGCGGCCACGCGCGCGTACTGCTTCGACGCCGCCGACACCCGGGGCTGGCGGCCCGGCGCGGTCACGACCTCGGGCGACGCGGACGACGACGGCCGCTGGGGCGAGCACCGCGTGATCCTCTCCGGCTGGACCCGCGGCGGCGGGGGCGGCTCGATGGACGGCCCGGCACCCGAGCGGGGCCTGGCCAAGGTCGCCTTCGTCGACGCGGACGACTCCGCCCGGCTCCGCTACAGCTGGGCCCTGCTGGCCGTCCCGGTGGACGGCGGGCGGGACTACCGGGGGTTGGTGTCCCCGCTGTCAGGCATGGTCTGGTATCAGGACAAGCTGCTGGTGACGACCCGGGAGGGCGACCGGGACGCGCTGTACGTGTACGACATGGACCGCATCCAGCGCGCCACCGTCGAGTCCGACGCGGTCGGCCGGGTGCGCGGCGGCTGGGCGGCGCACGGATCCCGGTACGTGCTGCCCGCGGTGGGCTCCTACACCCTGCCCGGCGGCGCCGGCGTGCCCCGCCCGGCGACCGTCTCGCTGGACCGCAGCACCTCACCCGACAGCCTGGTCGCGGGCGAGTGGGTGCCCGCCGACGCCGACCGGCCCACCCGGCTGTGGCGCTACCCGCTGAGCGCGGACCCGGCCCGGTCCGGGCTGCTCGCCACCGGCTCCGGCGGGCGCGCGAACCCGGTCGAGGCGTACGAGACGGGAACGGCCGAGGTGCGGGGCGTGCTGGCGCACCGCTCGGGCTGGTACCTCGACCGCGCCCCGGGCACCTCGGACGGGCACGGGACGCTGTGGCGCCAGGACGCCGGGAGCGCACGGGCGACGGAGTGCGGGAGCGACGAGACCCGCCACTGCTGGAGCGGCGGGTCCGACTCCCTGTCCGGCGGGTCCGGTTCCCTGTCCTACTGGAAGGAGACCGGGGAGGTCTGGTCCCAGTCCGGGCGGATGCTGTTCGCGCTGCCGCTGACCTCGATCGACAGGGCGCTGGGCTGACGGGCGCCGGCCCGGAGCAGCCGATCGACAGAGGCGCCGGGCCGGCCGGCGGCGGACCGGACCGACCGATCGGCACGGCGCCGGGCCGGCCGACAGCGCACCGGACCGACCGATCGACATGGTGCCCGGCCGGCCAACAGCGCACCGGACCGACCGATCGGCACGGCGCCGGGCCGGCCGGCGCCGGGCCGGAGCGATCGACAGGTCGGTGGGCCGGATGATTGTCTGGCCCGCATGACCACCATCGCCGTGACCACCTGGTCCCTGGAGCAGACCGCCCCGACCGACCTGCTGCCGGCCGCCGCGCCGGAGGGGGACGTCCGGATCGTCCGCTCCGAGGTGCCCTCGCCCGAGTTCAGCCGGTTCCTGTACGCGTCGGTGGGCGGCGACATCCGCTGGACGGACCGGCTCACCTGGTCGTACACCCGCTGGCTGGAGCATCTGCAGCGGCCGGGCGTGGAGACGTGGGTGGCGTACGACCGGGGCACGCCCGCCGGGTACGTGGAGCTGGAGGCGCAGGACGACGCGGTCGTGGAGATCGTCTACTTCGGACTGCTCCCCGCCTTCCGGGGCCGGCGCATCGGCGGCCACCTGCTGTCGTACGGCACGGCCCGGGCCTGGGACCTCGCCGACCGCTGGGCGGGACTGACCCCGACGAAGCGGGTCTGGCTGCACACGTGCAGCAAGGACGGCGAGCACGCCATGGGCAACTACCAGCGCCGGGGCTTCAAGCTGTTCGACACCAAGGTCGAGGAGGAGCCGGAGGCCGCCGCTCCGGGGCCGTGGCCTGGGGCGTTCCCCGTCTGACCTGGCCGGACACCCCGAGCGGGCCGATGTGACCAAGGACACCCTTGTCTTGCCTTGCGAGACAAGGGTGTCCGCATCTTGGACGAAGCTGGACTGTGTCCAGATCGCCGTGACACGCTTCCGTCATGTCTGGAACTGGAATCGCCTTGGTGAGTCGACGGCACGTCGACCTCGGCCGCATGTCCAGCGCCATCTGTCCGGCGCGCTGAGAGCACTCACGCAGCGCCCGACATCCCCCTTTCTCGTCTCATTCCCGCGCAATGACGCGCGGTATGCCCATGCGCCCTGCACGCGCAGGTCAGAGCCGCTTTCCCGCCTGTCCCGAAGGACGTATCAACCATGGCCGCCACCCCGCAGAAGCCTGCCGCCGCGACTCCCCGCCGCAAGGTGAGCCGTCACCGCGGTGAGGGCCAGTGGGCCGCGGGACACTTCACCCCGCTGAACGGCAACGAGCAGTTCAAGAAGGACGACGACGGTCTCAATGTGCGGACACGCATTGAGACGATCTACTCCAAGCGGGGCTTCGACTCGATCGACCCGAACGACCTGCGCGGCCGGATGCGCTGGTGGGGTCTGTACACCCAGCGCAAGCCCGGGATCGACGGTGGCAAGACGGCCATCCTGGAGCCGGAGGAGCTGGACGACGAGTACTTCATGCTGCGCGTCCGCATCGACGGCGGGGCGCTGACCACCCGGCAGCTGCGGGTCGTCGGCGAGATCTCGCAGGAGTTCGCGCGCGGCACGGCCGACATCACCGACCGGCAGAACGTCCAGTACCACTGGATCCGGATCGAGGACGTGCCCGAGATCTGGAACCGGCTGGAGGGCGTCGGCCTGTCCACCACCGAGGCCTGCGGTGACACGCCCCGTGTGGTCATCGGCTCGCCGGTCGCGGGCATCGCCGAGGACGAGATCGTCGACGGCAGCCCCGCCATCGAGGAGATCAACCGGCGGTTCATCGGCAGCAAGGAGTTCTCCAACCTGCCGCGCAAGTTCAAGACGGCGATCTCCGGCTCCCCGCTCCTCGACGTCGCGCACGAGATCAACGACGTCGCCTTCGTGGGCGTCGTCCACCCCGAGCACGGCCCCGGCTTCGACCTGTGGGTCGGCGGCGGCCTGTCCACCAACCCGAAGATCGGCGTCCGGCTCGGCGCCTGGGTGCCGCTGGACGAGGTGCCGGACGTCTGGGCGGGCGTGATCGGCATCTTCCGCGACTACGGCTACCGGCGGCTGCGCACCCGCGCCCGCCTGAAGTTCCTGGTCGCCGACTGGGGCGCGGAGAAGTTCCGCCAGGTGCTGGAGGACGAGTACCTCAAGCGCAAGCTGGTCGACGGCCCCGCCCCCGCCCAGCCGCTCCAGCGCTGGCGCGACCACATCGGTGTCCACCGGCAGAAGGACGGCCGCTTCTACGTCGGGTTCGCCCCGCGCGTCGGCCGGGTGGACGGCACCACCCTGACGAAGATCGCCGACCTCGCCGAGGCGCACGGCTCCGGCCGGGTCCGGACCACCGTCGAGCAGAAGATGATCATCCTCGACGTCGAGGAGGCGCAGGTCGACTCCCTCGTCGAGTCCCTGGAGGCGCTGGACCTCACGGCCAAGCCCTCCCCGTTCCGGCGCGGCACCATGGCCTGCACCGGCATCGAGTACTGCAAGCTGGCCATCGTCGAGACCAAGGCCCGCGGCTCCCAGCTGATCGACGAACTGGAGCGCCGCATCCCGGACTTCGACGAGCCGATCACCATCAACATCAACGGCTGCCCGAACGCCTGCGCCCGTATCCAGGTCGCGGACATCGGTCTCAAGGGCCAGCTGGTCCTGAACGACCAGGGCGAGCAGGTCGAGGGCTACCAGGTGCACCTCGGCGGCGCCCTCGGTCTGGAGGCGGGCTTCGGCCGCAAGGTGCGCGGCCTGAAGGTCACCTCGGACGAGCTGCCGGACTACGTCGAGCGCGTCCTGAAGCGGTTCCAGGCCGAGCGCGAGGACGGCGAGCGGTTCGCCACCTGGGCGGCCCGTGCCGACGAGGAGGCCCTGTCGTGAGCGAGCGCGCGGCCCCCTTCTACTGCCCCTACTGCGGCGACGAGGACCTGAGGCCCAGCGAGGAGGGGCACGGCGCGTGGGAATGCGCGGCGTGCAGTCGAGCCTTTCAGCTGAAGTTCCTGGGGCTGCTGGCCCAGGGAGTGAAGCGATCCGAGACCGGAGGGGCACAGATATGACGACGGTTCAGGAAGAGCGCGACACCGGCGAACTGAAGGCGCTCGCCGAGCAGGCGGGCCGCGACCTGGAGGACGCCTCCGCGCTGGAGATCCTCCGGTGGGCCGCCGAGACGTTCGGCAAGCGCTTCTGCGTGACCTCCTCGATGGAGGACGCCGTGGTCGCCCACCTCGCCTCCCGCGCGATGCCCGGCGTCGACGTCGTCTTCCTCGACACCGGCTACCACTTCGAGGAGACCATCGGCACCCGTGACGCGGTGGACGCCGTGATGGACGTCAACGTCATCACGCTCACCCCGCGCCAGACGGTCGCCGAGCAGGACGCCGAGTACGGCCCGAAGCTGCACGACCGCAACCCCGACCTGTGCTGCAAGCTGCGCAAGGTCCAGCCGCTGGAAGAGGGCCTGAAGGACTACCAGGCCTGGGCGACCGGTCTGCGCCGCGACGAGTCCCCGACCCGGGCGAACACCCCGGTGGTCGGCTGGGACGAGAAGCGCCGGAAGGTCAAGATCTCGCCCATCGCCCGCTGGACCCAGGACGACGTGGACGCCTACGTCACCGAGCACGGCGTCCTGACGAACCCGCTGCTGATGGACGGCTACGCCTCCGTCGGCTGCGCCCCCTGCACCCGGCGGGTGCTGGAGGGCGAGGACGCGCGCGCCGGCCGCTGGGCGGGCCGCAGCAAGACCGAGTGCGGGCTGCACGGATGACGACGACTCAGACGCCCCAGACGATTCAGGAGACCGACGTGACGACCGGAGCCACCGTCTGGCTCACGGGTCTGCCGAGCGCCGGCAAGACCACCATCGCCCACGAGCTGGCCGGCCGGCTGCGCGCCGAGGGCCACCGCGTCGAGGTGCTCGACGGCGACGAGATCCGCGAGTTCATCTCGGCGGGCCTCGGCTTCAGCCGCGAGGACCGGCACACCAACGTGCAGCGCATCGGCTTCGTCGCCGAACTGCTCGCCCGCAACGGCGTGCTCGCCCTCGTCCCGGTCATCGCGCCCTACCAGGACAGCCGGGAGGCGGTGCGCAAGCGCCACCAGGCGAACGGCACGCCGTACCTGGAGATCCACGTGGCGACGCCGGTCGAGGTGTGCAGCGAGCGGGACGTGAAGGGCCTGTACGCCAAGCAGGCCGCGGGCGAGCTCACGGGGCTCACCGGGGTCGACGACCCGTACGAGGCGCCCGCGTCGCCCGATCTGCGCATCGAGTCGCAGAACCAGACCGTGCAGGAGTCCGCGGCGTCGGTGTACGCCCTGCTGACCGAAAGGGGACTGGCATGACGACCGTCGCCACCGTGTCCGAGGAGACCGACAGCCCCTACGCGCTGTCCCACCTCGACGCCCTCGAGTCCGAGGCGGTGCACATCTTCCGCGAGGTGGCGGGCGAGTTCGAGCGGCCGGTGATCCTGTTCTCCGGCGGCAAGGACTCCATCGTCATGCTGCACCTGGCGCTGAAGGCCTTCCGGCCGGCGTCGGTGCCGTTCTCCCTGCTGCACGTGGACACCGGGCACAACTTCCCCGAGGTCCTCGACTACCGGGACCGCACGGTCGCCCGGCACGGGCTGCGGCTGCACGTCGCCTCCGTGCAGGACTACATCGACCGCGGTGTGCTCAAGGAGCGCCCGGACGGCACCCGCAACCCGCTGCAGACGCTGCCGCTGACCGAGAAGATCCAGGCGGAGAAGTTCGACGCGGTCTTCGGCGGCGGGCGCCGCGACGAGGAGAAGGCCCGCGCCAAGGAGCGGGTGTTCTCGCTGCGCGACGAGTTCTCCCAGTGGGACCCGCGCCGCCAGCGCCCGGAGCTGTGGAACCTGTACAACGGCCGGCACGCCCCCGGCGAGCACGTCCGCGTGTTCCCGCTGTCCAACTGGACCGAGCTGGACGTGTGGCAGTACATCGCCCGCGAGGGCATCGAACTGCCGGAGATCTACTACGCGCACGAGCGCGAGGTGTTCCGGCGCAGCGGCATGTGGCTGACCGCCGGCGAGTGGGGCGGGCCGAAGGACGGCGAGAGTGTCGAGAAGCGGCTCGTGCGCTACCGGACCGTCGGTGACATGTCCTGCACCGGCGCGGTGGACTCCGACGCCGACACGATCGAGAAGGTGATCGTGGAGATCGCCGCCTCCCGGCTCACCGAGCGTGGCGCCACCCGCGCCGACGACAAGATGTCCGAGGCCGCGATGGAAGACCGCAAGCGCGAGGGGTACTTCTAGAGATGAGCACCATCACCACCGAGGAACTCTCGGAGACGACCCTCCTGCGGTTCGCCACCGCCGGCTCCGTCGACGACGGCAAGTCCACCCTGGTGGGCCGGCTGCTGCACGACTCCAAGTCGGTCCTCACCGACCAGCTGGAGGCCGTGGAGCGCGCCTCCGCGAGCCGCGGCCAGGAGGCGCCGGACCTCGCGCTGCTGACGGACGGCCTGCGCGCCGAGCGGGAGCAGGGCATCACCATCGACGTGGCGTACCGCTACTTCGCCACGCCCCGGCGGCGGTTCATCCTCGCCGACACCCCCGGCCACGTGCAGTACACGCGGAACATGGTCACCGGCGCCTCCACCGCCGAGCTGACGGTGATCCTGGTCGACGCCCGCAACGGCGTCGTCGAGCAGACCCGCCGGCACGCCGCCATCGCCGCCCTGCTGCGCGTCCCGCACGTCGTCCTCGCGGTCAACAAGATGGACCTCGTCGGCTACGAGGAGAAGGTCTTCGCGGCCATCGCCGAGGAGTTCACGGCGTACGCGACCGAGCTGGGCGTCCCGGAGGTCACCGCCATCCCGATCTCGGCGCTCGTCGGCGACAACGTCGTGGACCCGTCCGCCAACATGGACTGGTACGGCGGCCCGACGGTGCTGGAGCACCTGGAGACGGTGCCGGTCAGCCACGACCTGAGCCACTGCCACGCCCGGCTGCCCGTGCAGTACGTGATCCGGCCGCAGAGCGCGGACCACCCGGACTACCGGGGCTACGCCGGCCAGATCGCCGCCGGCTCCTTCCACGTGGGCGAGGAGGTCACGGTGCTGCCGTCCGGCCGCACCTCGAAGATCTCCGGCATCGACCTGCTGGGCGAGCCGGTCGAGGTCGCCTGGACGACGCAGTCGGTGACCCTCCTGCTGGAGGACGACATCGACATCTCGCGCGGCGACCTGATCGTGCCGAGCAAGGACGCGCCCGCGACCACGCAGGACATCGAGGCGACCGTCTGCCACGTCGCGGACGCCCCGCTGACCGTCGGCCACCGGGTGCTGCTCAAGCACGGCACGCGCACGGTCAAGGCGATCGTCAAGGACATCCCGTCCCGCCTGACGCTCGACGACCTGTCCCTGCACCCGCACCCGGGACAGCTCGTCGCCAACGACATCGGCCGGGTGAAGGTCCGTACCGCCGAGCCGCTGCCGGTCGACTCCTACGCCGACTCGCGGCGCACCGGCTCGTTCATCCTGATCGACCCGAACGACGGCACGACCCTGACGGCCGGCATGGTCGGCGAGTCCTTCGCCGCCCCCGAGCCCGTCAAGGACGAGGCCGAGGACGACGGGTGGGACTTCTGACATGAGTGCCCCCGACTTCTACTCCATGTTCGCGAAGGAGGGCGGCCGCGTCGGCAGCGGTGCGCTCGGCAGCGGGCAGGGCGGAGTGGCGCGATGTGCGCGCTGACGTACGCGCACTGCCCGCGCGCCCGCAGCCCGCACCGCCGTAGACGAAAACCCGCCGACCACCCGGCCACGACCTGATCGGACCGTGACCGCCGGGCCTCCGAGAGGAACACCTCCCGTGCCTGCATCACCCGCCCTCCGCCGCGGCCTCGCGGTCGTGGCCGCGCTGCCCCTGCTCACGCTGGCCGCCTGCGGCTACGGCTCCCAGGCCAAGGACGACGGCACCGCCAAGGTCGCCGCCGGGGCGAAGAAGATCGAGGGTCTCGACAAAGTCAAGATCGGCTACTTCGGGAACCTCACCCACGGCACGGCGCTGGTGGGCATGGAGAAGGGCTTCTTCCAGAAGGCCCTGGGCGCCACCGAGGTCGAGCCGGCCGTCTTCAACGCCGGCCCCTCGGAGATCGAGGCGCTCAACTCCGGCTCCATCGACATCGGCTGGATCGGCCCGTCCCCGGCGATCAACGGCTACGTCAAGTCGGGCCGCAAGAACCTGCGCATCATCGGCGGTTCGGCCTCCGGCGGCGTGAAGCTCGTGGTGAACCCGGACAAGATCAAGTCGCTGAAGGACGTCAAGGGCAAGCGGATCGCGACCCCGCAGCTCGGCAACACGCAGGACGTGGCGTTCCTCAACTGGGCCGCGGAGCAGGGCTGGAAGGTCGACCCGCAGAGCGGCAAGGGCGACGTCACGGTCGTCCGCAGCGACAACAAGGTCACCCCGGACGCCTTCAAGGCGGGGTCGATCGACGGCGCGTGGGTGCCGGAGCCGACCGCGTCGAAGCTGGTCGCCGAGGGCGGCAGGGAACTGCTCGACGAGTCGACGCTGTGGCCGGACAAGAAGTTCGTGATCACGAACGTCATCGTGCGGCAGGAGTTCCTGAAGAAGTACCCGAAGGTCGTCGAGGCCGTGCTCAAGGGCTCGGTCGAGACGAACAAATGGATCAACGCCAACCCGGACGCGGCGAAGGAAGCGGCGAACAAGCTCCTGGAGCAGGAGACCGGCAAGGCGCTGCCCGCCGATGTGCTGGACCCGGCGTGGAAGTCGATCCGGTTCACCGACGACCCGCTGGCCTCCACCCTCAACACCGAGGCGCAGCACGCCGTGAAGGCCGGACTGCTGCAGCAGCCGGACCTGAAGGGGATCTACGACCTGATCCCGCTGAACAAGGTCCTCAAGGCCGAGGGTGAGCCCACGGTCGACGACGCCGGTCTCGGCGCCCGGTAAGCCCGCATCCCGATCAGTTCCCAGGAGGTGACGACCATGGCCACGACCCTCGCCAAGGCCGCCGACGGCACCGAGGCGGCCACGCACGCCGCCCGGATCGAACACGTCTCGAAGTCGTTCGCGGGCCCCGCCGGGCAGCAGCTCGTCCTGGACGACATCACTCTCGATGTCGCGCCCGGCGAGTTCGTCACCCTGCTGGGTGCCTCGGGCTGCGGCAAGTCCACGCTGCTCAACCTGGTGGCGGGCCTGGACCGGCCGACCACCGGCGAGATCACCACGGACGGCCGCCCGGCGCTGATGTTCCAGGAGCACGCGCTGTTCCCGTGGCTGACCGCGGGCAAGAACATCGAACTCGCCCTGAAGCTCAGGGGCGTACCGAAGGCCGAGCGCCGCGGCCGGGCGGAGGAGCTGCTGGAGCTCGTCCGTCTGAAGGGCGCGTACGGCAAGCGGGTGCACGAGCTGTCGGGCGGTATGCGCCAGCGCGTCGCGCTGGCCCGGGCGCTCGCCCAGGAGAGCCGGCTGCTGCTGATGGACGAGCCGTTCGCGGCGCTCGACGCCATCACGCGGGACGTGCTGCACGACGAGCTGACCCGCATCTGGCGCGAGACGCAGCTGTCCGTCCTGTTCGTCACGCACAACGTGCGCGAGGCGGTCCGGCTGGCGCAGCGCGTGGTGCTGCTGTCGTCCCGTCCCGGGCGCGTCGCGCGCGAGTGGACGGTCGGCATCCCGCATCCGCGCCGTATCGAGGACACCGCGGTCGCGGAGCTGTCCGTCGAGATCACCGAAGAACTGCGTGGGGAGATCCGCCGTCATGGCCAGCACTGATTCGACGACCGTCGCCAAGGACGGCAGCGATCTCGCCGGGCTGGAGGCGGGCCTCGACGCGCTGGAGACGCGGCAGACGAGCCGGACCCCGTTCCGGCAGACCTTCACCCAGAAGATCCTGCCGCCCGTCCTCGCCGTCGCGCTGGTGCTGGCGGTCTGGCAGGCGCTCGTCTCGTTCAAGGTCGTCGACGACCCGACCAAGCTGCCCGCGCCGTCCGCGGTGTGGGACGTCGTCCACACGGCGTGGCTCCAGGGCGAGCTGCTCGGCTACATCTGGACCAGCGTCTCGCGCGGCCTGCTCGGCTTCTGCTTCGCCCTGCTGATCGGCACGCCGCTGGGCCTGATCGTGGCCCGCGTGAAGTTCGTCCGCGCGGCGATCGGCCCGATCCTGTCGGGTCTGCAGTCCCTGCCGTCGGTCGCCTGGGTGCCGCCCGCGGTGATCTGGCTGGGCCTGAACAACTCGATGATGTACGCGGTGATCCTGCTCGGCGCGGTCCCGTCGATCGCCAACGGTCTGGTGTCGGGCGTCGACCAGGTGCCGCCGCTGTTCCTGCGCGCGGGCCGCACGCTGGGCGCCACGGGCCTGAAGGGCACCTGGCACATCGTGCTCCCCGCCGCGCTGCCCGGTTACGTGGCGGGCCTGAAGCAGGGCTGGGCCTTCTCCTGGCGCTCCCTGATGGCCGCCGAGATCATCGCGTCCTTCCCCGACCTCGGCGTCGGCCTCGGCCAGTTGCTGGAGAACGGCCGCAACGCCAGCGACATGGCAATGGTCTTCGAGGCGATCCTGCTCATCCTGATCGTCGGCATCGCGATCGACCTGCTGATCTTCAGCCCGCTGGAGCGGTGGGTGCTGCGCAGCCGCGGACTGCTGGTGAAGTGACCCATGATCAACAAGCCTGTCCTCCTCGTCATCGCCCACGGCAGCCGTGACCCGCGGCACGCCGCGACGGTGCACGCCCTGGTGCGCCGGGTGCGCTCGATGCGCCCCGACGTACGGGTGGAGACGGGCTTCCTGGACTTCAACGTCCCCTCGGTGCAGGGGGTTCTGGAGTCCCTGGCGGTGCAGGGCGTCCGCGACGTCGTCGCCCTGCCCCTCCTCCTCACCAGGGCGTTCCACGCGAAGGCGGACATCCCGGCGGTCCTCGCGGACGCGCCCCCGCAGCTGCGGATCCGCCAGGCGGAGGTCCTGGGCCCGTCCCCGCTGCTGCTGGCGGCCCTGGAACGGCGCCTGTACGAGGCGGGCCTGACGCCCGCCGACAAGTCCTCGACCGGGGTCGTCCTGGCCTCGGCGGGGTCCACCGACCCGGAGGCGATCGCAGTGATCGCAGAAATCGCGCGGGAGTGGCGGCACACCGGTTGGTGCGCCGTGCGGCCTGCGTTCGCCTCCGCATCCCTTCCCCGCACGGAGGACGCCGTGCGCGAACTCCGCGCCGCCGGCTGCGCCCGCGTGGCCGTCGCGCCCTACGTCCTCGCCCCCGGCTTCCTCCCGGACCGCATCGCCCGGGGCGCGGCACAGGCGGACGTCCTGGCGGACGTGCTGGGTGCGGCGCCGGAGGTGGCGCGGGTGGTGCTGGAGCGGTACGAGGCGGCGGGGCTACCGGCGTTGGCGGCCGTGAGCGCCTGAACGCACGGGCAACGCCCCAAGACGGCTCTGCCGTCCCGGACGCGGCTCACGCGGCCGGTTCCTCGTCCGGTTCCGGTTGGAGGGCGAAGGAGTACGGCGCCCAGGGGCCGGTGACCTCCACGCGGAGGCCGGGGGTGGCGCGGGCGGCTGTCAGGATGCCCGTGCGGAAGGCGTCCACGCGGTCCCTGGGGACCAGGTAGGCGTCGTTGCCCACGTTGGTGCCGGGGGCGGAGCCGGCCAGGCTGCCGCGTTCGGGGGTGTGGGCGACACGGTCGACGGAGAGGGCGGCGGCGGTCTCGGTGAGGCGGGCGGCGGCCTGGGCGACCGTGCGCCAGGCCTCCTCGTTCCGGCGTTGTCTGCGGCGGCGGATCGCCAGGTAGGCGCGGCCGACACCGAGGCCGGTGGCCGGGTCCGGCGGTGTCGCGGCGGCGGGTTCGGGCGGGGTGATGTCCGGGGTGGCGTAGATCTTGACGCCGAGTTCCACATGGCCGGTGAGACGGTCGAGCAGGGAGAGGAAGTACCCGCGCCGGGTGTCGAGGGCCCGGCGGGCGCCGGCCTCGTCGGGGTAGACGGTGGCGAGGCGCAGGGGCAGGACGGCGGCGCCGGAGGCGACGAGTGCGGCCACCACGGCGTGGTGGGAGCGGACCGTGGACTCCAGCCAGTCCAGGTCGTCGAGGTGGGTCTTGAGGGGCGCGTCGTCGTAGTCGGCGGCCGGGACGTGGCCGACGGCGAAGGCGAGCTGCGACGTGGTCGTGGCCGGGTCCACCAGGTGGACGGGCTCTCCGGCGACCCCGCGCAGGTGCGCCACCGCCGCGCCGGCCTCGGGGGTGCGGCGCAGGACCGCGTAGGCGTAGACGAGGTCGACCGTCACGGTGCGATTCCTCTCGCGAGACTGTGTTCTCGTGCCGTCCGTAGGTACGGGGTCGGTGGCCGGAGCGTTCAGGGAGGGGTTGACCTTGCCCCTGGGGCAGGGGCGAGCGTCTCGTCCATGGACGACGACCTGTATCTGCGGCAGACGCCGTACAGCGATCCCGGCCGCCTCGACACGAGGGGGCTGCCCCGCGAGCCGCGCCGGCTGGCGGCGATGGTGCGGGGCCTGATCATCCACCGCGGGGAGGGCGGACTCCTCGGATACACCATCCCCGAGGAGCGGCTGCACCACGACGCCGAGTCCCGCTACGTCACGGAGATCCTGCGGATCCTTCGGGAGCGCGGGGACGGTCCGTTGACCGAAGAGCGGGCGCCTGAGGGGCGGTTCGTGGGGACGTGCCGGGACTTCTCGCTCCTGCTGTGCTCGCTGCTGCGGGCCACGGGGACGCCGGCGCGGCCGCGCTGCGGGTTCGCCACCTACCTGGCCGACGGCTGGTACGAGGACCACTGGGTCACCGAGTACCGCGCGCCCGACGGGAGTTGGCGGCTGGCGGACGCGCAGGTCCACGCGGGGTACGACGTGCCGTTCGACCCGATGGACGTGGGGCGGGACGCCTTCGTGGTGGCCGGTGACGCCTGGCGGGCCTGCCGTGCGGGGCGGGCGGATCCGATGGGCTTCGGACTGAGCGGCGTCGACGGGCTGCGGGGGCTGTGGTTCGTGTGGGGCAACGTGGTGCGCGACCTGGCCGCGGTGAACGGGGTCGAGCTGCTGCCGTGGGACGGCTGGGGTCCGGAGTTCCTCGGCCGGGCCCCGCTCACCGAGGACGACCTCGAAGCGGCCGACGCGGTCGGCCTGCAGCGGTTCCACGAGGGCTCACGCCTGTCCGTGCCGGCCGAGATCACTTCCTACTCGCCCTACCTCGGGGACCGGAGGGTCACGCTGCGGGCGCCGTCATCTCCACCAGCTTGACCACCGTGTTCCAGTTGCGGGACGTGGCGATCACGTCCTTGGTGAGGCGCGGCTTCGACAACTGCTCGGCCAGCTTGGAGCGGCCGAGGCCGTTCGGGGCGTACAGGTACAGCGCGCGGTCGCCGAGGCGGAACTCCTCGGGCAGAAAGGCCGCCTGGTCGATCGCCGCGAAGCGCTCGGGGGTGACGGGCGCGGAGAAGTAGGTGACGTGGAGTTGCCTGGGTTCCAGGTCGGCGGCCGGGAACGGGCAGGCGTCGACGATCGACTTCAGGTAGGCGTGGTCGCGCACGATCACGTCGACGCCGAAGCCGAAGTGCTGCTCGACGGCGTGCGTGATCTCGGCGGCCAGGGACTCCTCGTCGCCGTGGCCGGAGGAGAAGACGGCCTGTCCGCTCTGGAGGTAGGTGCGGACGTCGCCGTAGCGGAGGTCCGTCAGGAGCGTGCGCAGATCGGCCATCGGGACCTTTCTGCTGCCGCCCACGTTGATCCCGCGCAGCAGGGCCGCGTATGTGGTGGTCATCCGCTCACCCTAAGACGGCCGTCGTGCCCCGTGGGGGTGGGCACGACGGCCGCGGGCGGGTGCCCGGGCCCGTAAATTACTCAGCGGTCACCGGGGGCACAACCGTCTGCCCAGGATCCACACACCCGGGGAGCCGGACATGTCGGCCGATAGGTGTAAGGGACCACGGTGTGTGGGGCTCCTCCCCAGTGGGGAGACGGCGACGCCGTCGGGAGGAGTTCCGGTCGCGGTACTTCACCGGGCAGCACGACGTGATGGCTTTATCCGGCCCATACCTTCGAGACGAAAGGGGGCGGCAGGGGGCCGCCGCCGGATCACGAGGGGGCGAGCCCGTCATGGGGAACGGAGAAGCGCGGGTGCGGGGCCTGGCCGCCCGGGCCGGCGGCTGGAGCGCCCGGCACCGATGGGCCGCCGTCGGCATCTGGGTGCTGTTCGTCGTCCTGGCGATGGGGCTCGGCTCGGCGGCGGGCCGGGTCGACGTCAAGGACAGCGACCAGCTGAAGGGCGAGACGCACACCGCCGCGAAGATCATCGAGGACGCCGGGATCGACGAGCCGGCGAGTGAGACCGTGCTGATCCAGGCCAGGGGCGGGGATCTCAAGGCGACGGACGCCGCGTTCCGGGAGGCCGTCGACGCCGTCGTCCGGGCCGTCGAGGGGACCGGCCGGGTCACCGACGTGACCTCGCCGTACGACACGAAGACGATCTCGAAGGACGGGCGCAGCGCGCTGGTGCAGTTCGACATGCGGGGTGAGTCGGACACGGCCGGTGAGCGGGTCGAGCCGGTGCTGAAGGCCGTCGAGGGCGTCCAGCGGGAGCACGGGGCGCTGCGGATCGAGGAGATCGGCGGCGCCAGCATGATGAAGACGTTCTCCGACGCGTTCGGGGACGACTTCAAGAAGGCCGAGTACTCCGCGGTGCCGGTGGCCTTCGGCATCCTGCTGATCGCGTTCGGCGCGCTGGTCGCGGCGCTGCTGCCGGTGGTGCTGGCGCTCACCGCGATCATGGCGACGATGGGCCTGATGGGTGTCGTCAGCCACGTCATGCCGATGAGCGACACGGCGAACTCCGTGATGCTGCTGGTCGGCATGGCGGTCGGCGTCGACTACTGCCTGTTCTACCTGCGCCGCGAGCGGGAGGAGCGCGAGGCCGGCCGGGACGCGCGGACGGCGCTCAGGATCGCCGCCGCGACCAGTGGCCGGGCGATCGTCGTCTCCGGTGTCACGGTGTGCGTGGCCATGGCGGGCATGCTGTTCACCGGGCTCGCCGAGTTCGAGGCGATGGGCCTGGCCTCGCTGATGGTCGTCGCCGTGGCGATGGTGGGCTCCGTGACCGTGCTGCCCGCGCTGCTGTCGCTGCTGGGCGAGCGCGTGGAGAAGGGCCGCATCCCGTTCCTGCGGCGGCGCAAGCGGGGCGGCGGTCAGGACAGCCGGTTCTGGACGGCCGTGCTGCGGCGCGTCCTCGCCCGGCCGGCGATCTCCGCGGTGGTGGCGGCCGGTGCGCTGCTGGCCGTCGCGGCGCCCGCCCTCGGCATGAAGACGCAGCAGCTCACCCTGGACCAGGAGTTCGGCGACTCGCTGCCGATCGTGCAGACCTACAACCGTCTCAACGAGGCCTTCCCGGGCGGCTCCGAGCCGGCCGAGGTGGTCGTCAGGGCGGACGACATCAACGCGCCGGAGGTGCGGTCCGCGCTCGCCGACTTCCGCGAACGGGCGATCAGTTCGGGCGCCTCCCGCGGCCCGGTGGAGATCAAGCTGCACGACGCGCAGGACGTGGCGTTCGTCTACGTCCCGCTGGTCGGCGGCTCGGACCAGGACAGGGCGGGCGCCAGCCTGGACACGCTGCGCGACGAGGTGCGTCCGGCCACGCTCGGCAAGGTCGACGGGGTCGAGGCGCCGATCACCGGGCAGGTCGCGGGCTCGAAGGACTTCAACGACCAACTGGCGGGAGCCGTCGTCCCGGTGTTCGCGTTCGTCGTGGTGTTCGCCTTCGCGCTGATGCTGCTGTCGTTCCGCTCGCTGACCATCGCGGTGACGTCGATCGTGCTGAACCTGCTGTCGGTGGGCGCCGCGTACGGCATCCTCGTCGCGGTCTTCCAGCACGGCTGGGGCGCGTCCCTGGTGGGCGCGGAGGGGGTCGGCGCGATCGTCACCTGGCTGCCGCTGTTCCTCTTCGTGATCCTGTTCGGCCTGTCGATGGACTACCACGTGTTCGTGGTCTCCCGGATCCGCGAGGCCCGGCTGCGGGGCCTCGCGACGACGGACGCGATCCGGCACGGCGTGGTCACCACGGCCGGGGTGGTCACGAGTGCCGCCATCATCATGGTCGCCGTGTTCGCGATCTTCGGGACGCTGTCGATGCAGTCGATGAAGCAGATGGGCGTCGGCCTCGCGGCCGCGGTGCTCATCGACGCGACGATCATCCGGGGCGTGCTGCTGCCGGCGGTGATGGCGCTGCTCGGGGAGCGCAACTGGTATCTGCCGAAGTGGCTGCACCGGCTGCCGGACCTCACGCACGACGAGACGCCGCGGGCGGTCGCCGCACCGGCGGCGCGGGACGACGAGAGCGAGCCCCTCAAGGTCTGACACCACCGCCGCGTGAAGGGCCCGTTGGTTGCCGGGGCAACCAACGGGCCCTTGTGCGCCCGGTCACGGTCGCTTACCCGGCGGGCCGGCGCACGTGCAGCACGTCCTCGTCGCAGCGCACGATCTCCAGCTCCCGGTCCGGGGCGGCGCCTTCGAAGGTGAGCGCCAGGTGACGGTCCGACACGAGCCGCCAGCGGCCGGGCACGGCGTCCGGGGCGTCACCGCGTCCGATCGGCTGGTCGACGAAGGTGCCGTCCGCCCGGAACTCCATGGCGCGGCGCCCGCGCGCCGGCGGGAACGGGAAGCCGTCCGGCCGGTACACCCGCACGTCCTCGTGGTCCTCCTCGTAGGAGTGGATCCATTCGCGGAACAGACCCGGCGGGGGCTCTCGCATGACCCGGCCACCTCACTCGCCAAACCGTCTGAATCATCCAAATTGCCGGTCTTCTACCAGCACGACTAGGATTATCAGTGTATGGGTTCGGAGGGAACGGGCAACCGACCGCTCCGCCCGGCGTCACCCGGCCCTCCTGGCGCGTCCCAGAACGCGCAGTTCCGCCGCCGCGTCGCGCGGCACTCCCCCAGCTCCCCGAGGGGCCGTCATGTCCAATGCGCAGTCCTACCTTCGCGTCACCTCCGCCGACTACAGCCGCTGGTGCGGCGCCATGGAGGTCGACCGCAGACTCCTCACCCTGAACCCCGAGTACGCCGAGAACCGGGCCCAGATCGAGAACACCGCCTTCACCTACGAGCAGCTGGAGCACGTCACCGGCCGGCAGAGCCTCGTGGACATCCCGGTCGTCGTGCACGTCGTGCACAACACCCCCGAGCAGAACGTGAGCGAGGCGCAGATCCACAGTCAGATCGAGGTGCTGAACCAGGACTTCCGGGCGAGCAACCCGGACGTCAACAAGGTGCCCGGAGTCTGGCAGGAACTGGTGGCCGACGCGCGCCTGCAGTTCCACCTCGCCCGCACCGACCCGCTGGGGCGCCCCACGGACGGCATCACACGCACCCAGACCTCGGTCACCGAATGGGGCACGGACGACCTCGTCAAGTTCAGCCTGAGCGGCGGCCACGACGCCTGGCCGGCCGACACCTACCTGAACATCTGGGTCTGCCGGCTGCGCAGGGGGCTGCTGGGCTATGCCCAGTTCCCGGGCGGTGCCGCCTCCACGGACGGAGTGGTCATCACCCCCACCGCCTTCGGCACCACCGGATCCGCCGCCGCGCCGTTCGACGGCGGCCGCACGACCGTGCACGAGATCGGGCACTGGCTGAACCTGCGGCACATCTGGGGCGACGACCAGGAGGGGTGCAGCGGCAGCGACTTCGTCGCGGACACCCCCAACCAGGCGGGGCCGAACCTCGGTTCACCCGATTTCCCGAGTGTGACGTGCGGCAACGGACCGAACGGCGACATGTTCATGAACTACATGGACTACACCGACGACGCCGCGATGTTCATGTTCACCAAGGGCCAGTCGGCGCGCATGGACGCCACGCTCGACAACGCCCGGCTCACCTTGACCCGCCAGGCCGTCGCGGTCTGACGGACTACGGGTCGGACGGACTACGGGTCGGACGCACTACGGGTCTGACGGACTACGAGGGTGTGCCGGCCCCGCCCCGGCGGGCGGGCAGTTCGGCCTCGATGAGGTCGGCCGCCTGCCGGGTGCCGCCCTCCTCGGCCATCCCCGTCTGGATCTCCTTGAGGCGGCGGGCCACCTCGGGGTCCTGGACGAGGGCGAGAGCCGCCTCGCGCAGGGCTTCGGCGGTCGCCTGCTCCGTCAGGAGCACCCGGGCGACACCGAGGCCCTGGAGCGTGTCCGCGTTGCCGAACTGGTCGGCGGCCTGCGGTACGGCGATCATCGGCGTGGCCGTGGCCAGGCCCTCCTGGCTGCCGCCCGCGCCGGCGTGCGTGACGAACAGGTCGGCCTGCCTCAGGATGGCCCGCTGCGGCACCCAGGAGTGCACCTCGACGTCGGCCGGGACGTCCCCCAGCTCGGCCGGGTCGACGTGTCTGCCGACCGAGAGCACCAGGTGCCAGCCGGGCAGGTCGCCGAAGGCCCGGACGCACTCCCGGTAGAAGCCGGGCTGCTTGGTGAAGGCGGACCCGAGCGAGACGAGCGCGACCTTCTCGGCACCGGCCGGGCGCCGCCAGTCGCCCTCGGCGCCGCGGTCGCCCTGGCAGGTGCCGACGAAGGAGTACACGGTCTCGTCGACCCGGTCCGCGTTCGGCTGGAGCGCCCTGGGGATCAGGACGATCGAGCGGTCGGGCCGGCCGCCGAACGCGTCGGGGTGCAGGGTGATGCCGTTCTCCTCCAGCCAGGCGTGGAAGCGGGCGTAGTAGGCGCGGCCGCGCGCGGTCTTCTTCGGCTCCTCCCACAGGGGCCGGGCGACCTCCTCCTCGTACCCCTCCCAGGCGACCATGGCCGGTGAGAGGGAGACCGCGGGCACGCCCCAGCGGTGGGCGAGGACACGGCCCGGGTAGGAGGCGATGTCGTGCAGCACGAGGTCCGGCTCGTCGCCCTCGTACGCCTCGATCAGCTGCGGGAGGGCCTGGATCGCGTCGTCGAGGAACGGCTCCACGTTGTCCAGCAGCGTGCTCCCCCACGCCTGCGGGTCGTCGTCGGGCGAGGGCAGCGTGGAGGTCCAAGGCTTCACCTCCGCGCCGGTCTGCGCCACCTTGTCGGCGAAGACCGGCGGGATCGCGTAGGTCACCCGGTGGCCACGGGCGACGAGTTCACGGATCACCTCGAGACTCGGGTTCACATGGCCGTGGGCGGCGATGGAGAACATGGCGATGTGGGCGCGACTGGTCATGCCCCGACCCTATGCGAGACGAGACGTCTCGTGCAACCTGTTCACGATCCACGACTCGTTCGGCTCCTACGAGGTCAGCGTCTCGTGCAGCCGCAGCCACTGCCCCGGTGCCACCTCGCCGACCAGCACGCCCGGGTCCAGGCGCACGGCCCGGAACGCGGCGTCCACCCGCCGCCGCGGATGGGCCCTGCGCAGCGACGCGTGCAGCGAACCGCCGACCCCGCTGAAGCCCAGCTCGACCAGATGCCGCCAGCTCCGGTACGCCGAGGGGTCCAGCAGCGGCGTCCGGCGCCGTTCTATGCGCAGCACCCCGGCGTCCACGCGCGGCACGGGCCGGAAGCTGCGCCGCCCGACCCGGCCGAGCAGCCGCCACTCGTAGCGGGGCCGGCTCCGGACCGTCAGCAGGGTCCAGCCGCCGAAGTCGCCGGTGCGTTTGCGGGCGTACTCGAGCTGGGTGAGGAGGGTGGCGTCGGTGAGGGCGCGCGCCCGCAGGCACCAGTCCACGACGGCCGCGGTCCGGGAGAAGGGCACGTTCCCGGCGACCGAGAAGGGCGCACCCGGCGGGCGTGCCGCCAGGAAGTCCCCGGCGACGACGCGGACCTGGGGCGCGCCGGAGAAGCGGGCGCGCAGGGCGGCGACGAGCCGCGGGTCGATCTCGTAGGCGCGCAGCTCGCGGCAGCGCGGGGCCAGCGGCGCGGTCAAGGCGCCTTTGCCCGCGCCGACTTCGAGCAGCAGCGGCACCGGGCCGGCCTGCGGGACGGCGAGTCGGGCGAAACGTTCGGCGAGGGCGCGGTCGACGAGGAAGTTCTGCGAGAGCGCGCGCGAGGTGGCGGTGGGGCGGGCCATGGCCTGCGGTCCTTTGTCTTCCGTGAGATGGAGGAGGGCAGCCGAGGGCCCTGACCGGAAGACAGAGGTGGAAGAAGAGGGGGGGACGCCGGGCTCGATGCTCAGCGGGCGTGGCACCCCGGGCCGGTCAGGGCTCCGGGGCCGCGGCGCGTCCTTGCGGTCTGCGCGCAGCCCCGGGTGTGACCGGAGATGTAGATCGCGTTGATACCCACGGGCAGCACGCTAGGCGCTGCCCGCGACGCCGGGCAACGGGTTTTCGCCCGGTCAGCGCTGGTAGCGGGCGAGCACCAGGTTGCCGTCCTCCTCCAGCCGTTCCCGCAGCTCCCGGAGGCCGATGGCCCCGCTGTAGTACTCCTGGAGGGCCGGTGTCGCCACTTTGTCCTTCCACTCGGGGTAGCCCCGCACCGACTGGGCAGGGGCCGGGCGCAGATGCGCCGCGAGGGCGGTGCCGGTCGCCCAGCCGTGCCGCGCGGTGTGCAGGGCGGGGTCCTTCAGCGCCTGCGTGCCGGTGGGCAGCATCCAGTCGCCGAGGGCGAGACGGACCATGTTCGCCGGCCGGAGGAGGAAGTCGATGAAGGCCGCCGCCTCCTTCTTGTGCGGGCAGTCCTCGGCGATGGAGAGAGTCTGCGGGCTGACGCCCTGGGCGGGACCGCCGGAACCCGCCGGGGCGGGCAGCACCCGCCACTCGAAGCCCTTCGGGGCCTGTTGCACGATCTGCTGGCGGTAGGAGAAGCCGAGCGGGACCATCGCGTACCTGCCGCCGAAGAACCCCGGCAGGGTGTCGGAGCCGCCGCTGCCCAGGGTGGTCGGCGAGGCGCTGCGGTCGGTGCCCACCTGGTCGTGGATGGTGCGCGGCACCACCTGGTCGGCCGCCTCGAACCGGACCGTCACCTTGCCGTCCGCCCCGCGGTGGAAGAGCTGCCCGCCCGTCGACAGGGAGAGGTTGAGGGTGGCGGATACCGGGTCCTTCAGGGGCCAGGCGACGCCGTACCTGCCCGGCCCGCTGAGCCGGTCGGTGATCCGGCGGAACTCCGTCCAGCTCCACGGCTTCTCGGGGGTCGGGATCCGTACGCCGGACTCCCGGAGCCATCTCGCGTTGGCGATCAGCACGCGTGGTTCCTGGAGGAACGGCACGCCGTAGACGCCGTCCCCGAAGGTGGTCGTCTCCCAACCGCGCTGCGGGATGTCGGCCTTGAGGCGAGCGGGCAGCAGGTCGGTGAGATCGGCGAGGTGGCCGCCGTAGGCGAAGTCCGCGAGGTCGTCGGAGGCGTCGTGGATGATGTCGGGTGCCTCGCCGCCCTCGAAGGCGGTGAGGAGCTGGTCGTGGACACTGTCCCAGCTGCCCTGCACGTACTCCACCCGGACGTCCGGGTGGGCGGCGTTCCACTCCGCCACCAGCTCCTTGTTGGCCTCGACGGACTCCTCCTGCCAGGCCAGGGACTGGAAGCGCAGGGTGATCCGGCCGTCGTCGCGGGTGCCGCCGGAGGAGCAGCCGGCGAGGAGCAGCAGCAGGACCAGGGCCAGCAGGCGGGCGCGCATCAGCTCTTCACCGCCCCGGTGAGCATGCCGCCCGTGATGCGCCGCTGGATGAGCGCGAAGACGACCAGCGAGGGCAGGGTGGCGAGGACCGCGGCCGCCGCGAGCGGGCCGAGATCGGCGACGCCCTCGGCGCCGATGAAGTGGGTGAGCACCACGGGAAGAGTCTGTTTCTCCGGTGTCTTGAGCAGGACGAGCGCGAAGAAGAACTCGTTCCAGGCGGTGACGAACGCGAACAGCCCGGTCGCCACGATGCCCGGCGCGAGCAGCGGCGCGGTCACCGACACCAGCGTCCGCACCCGGCCGGCCCCGTCGACCGCCGCGGCCTCCTCCAACTCGCGCGGCACGGCCCGCACATAGCCCGCGAGCATCCACAGCACGAACGGCAGCGCCCACACCACGTACACCAGCACCAGACCCGGCACGGAGTTGATCATCTTGAGGTGCTTCAGCACGAGGAACAGCGGGATGATCAGCAGCACGAACGGGAACGCCTGGCTGACCACCACCCAGCCCGTCACCGCCTTGGCGAGCCGGGTGCGGCGGCGGGCGACGACGTAGGCCATCGGCGTCGCGACGAGCACGGCGATCAGGGCCGCTCCGAGCGCGGCCAGCAGGGAGTTGAGGGCCGCGTGCAGCAGCGGCTGCTCGTCGAAGGCCTGCCGGAAGTTGGCGAGGGTCGGGTCCTCGGGGATCCACGTCGGATGCAGGCTGCCCAGCTCGCGCGGCGGCTTGAACGCGATGGACAGCAGCCACAGGAACGGGAAGGCGAGGAAGACGAGGTAGGCGAGCAGCGCGGTGTACTGGCCGACGCGGGCCGGGATGCCGGTCCTCACGCGTCGTCACCTCCCTTCAGACGGCCGGCCAGGAAGACGGCCAGGGCGATCGAGATCACGGCCACCATCACGCAGCCCATCGCCGCCGCGTAACCGAACTGCCCGTAGCGGAACGCCTCCTCGTAGGCGAAGAGCATGGGCAGCCGCGTCCGGCCGCCGGGGCCGCCGTTGGTGAGCACGTACACCAGGGCGAAGGAGTTGAAGTTCCAGATGAGGTTGAGCGCGGTGATGGCGAGGGCGATGGGTCTCAGGGCGGGCCAGGTGACCGTGCGGAAGCGGCGCCAGGCGCCCGCGCCGTCGACGGCGGCGGCCTCGTGCAGTTCGCGCGGGGTGTTCTGCAGCCCGGCGAGCAGCGCGACCGTCGTCTGCGGCATGCCCGCCCAGACGCCGACGACGATCACGGCGGGCAGCGCGGTGGCCAGCCCGCTGAGCCAGTCGCGGCCGCCGCCCAGACCCAGGTCGCGCAGGGTCTCGTTGAGGATGCCCGCGTCCGGGTTGTAGACGAGCCGCCACATGATGCCGACGACGACCTCGGGCATGGCCCACGGGATGATCGCCAGGGCGCGGGCCGCCCAGCGCAGCCGCAGGTCCTGGTCGAGCAGCAGGGCGAGGCCGAGGGCGAGCAGGAACTGCGGCACGGTCACGCCGACCGCCCACACCAGCCCGACCCGGAACGACTCCCAGAACAGCGTGTCGTGCAGCAGGTCGCGGAAGTTGAGGCCGCCGATCCACCGGGTGGGCTCGGTGCGGCCCGACTGGGCGTCGGTGAAGGCCAGCAGGATGCCGTAGAGCAGCGGGCCGACGCTGAGGACGAGGATGGGGATCAGGGCGGGGAGCACCAGGAACCAGGCGCCGTGGTCGAGGGTCCGCCGGGGGCGGTCCTCGCCGGGCCGGCGTTCCGCCGGTTTCCTCGGTGGCGGAGCCTCGGTCACCGATGTCACGGAATCAGCCCCTTTGCACGGCTCGACTGGCCACGTCATGGTCGTGAAGGGGGTGTGCCTCGTCAAGGCACCGCGCACGCACCGCGACCTGTGCCGATGCGACACTGACCGGCGGATGGCCGGAACACGACGGCACGGGCAGGGACGACGGAGGCGGACGATGGACGAGGCACGGGCGCGAGACGTACTGGCGGCGGCCGGGGTGCTGCCCGGCGCCGCCCGGGAGGCACGGCTGCTCGCCCTGGGCGAGAACGCGGTGTTCGCCGCCGGTGACCTGGTCGTCAAGGTGGGCCGCGATGCCGAACTCCTCGACCGGGCGCGCCGCGAGCTGGCCATCGCGGCCTGGCTCACCGAGGCCGGCGTACCGGCGGTGCGGGCGGCCGAGCCCGAGGCACTGCTGGTGGACGGGCACCCCGTGACGGTGTGGCACCGGCTGCCCGATGCCGTACGGCCCGCCGAGCCGCGGGATTTGGCCGAACTGCTACGGGTCGTGCACGCCACTCCTCTTCCTCCCTTCGCACTGCCGCCCCGCGATCTGCTGGGCGGTGTGGAACGGTGGCTGCGGCTCGCGGGCGACGCGATCGATCCCGCGGACGCGGCGTATCTGCGCGCGCGGCGGGACGGGTTCGCCGCACAGGCCGCCGCGCTGACGCCGCATCTGCCGCCGGGGCCGATCCATGGCGACGCGCTGCCGCGCAATGTGCACGTCGGGCCGGACGGGCCGGTGCTGGTCGACCTGGAGACCGTCTCCTCGGACCTGCGCGAGCACGATCTGGTGGTGATGGCCCTCTCCCACGACCGGTACGGGCTTCCGGACGAGGCGTACGCGTCCTTCACCGAGACCTACGGGTGGGACGTCCGGGTGTGGGAGGGGTGCTCGGTGCTGCGCGGCGCGCGGGAGACCGCCAGTTGTGCGTGGGTGGCCCAGCACGCGCCGGGCAACCCGAAGGCGCTGGCGGAGTTCCGGCGGCGGGTGGCTTCGTTGCGGGAAGGGGACGAGACGGTGCGGTGGTATCCGTTCTAGTGCCTACGGGGTGTCCTGGACGCTTCGGGCGGCTCGGCGCAGCTCCGTGAGGACCGTGCGGACCGCTGTGCGGGCCGTGCGCTCGGGGCGGTAGAGGGCGTCGATGTGGCGTCGCGCGTGTGCTCCGCTGAGCGGCCGGAGCACGAGCGCCGGGTGCGGGCGCATGGTCCAGCGCGGCATCAGGGCGATACCGCCCCCGGCGGCCACGACCTCGGCGACCACCGAGAACTCGTTGATCCGATGGGCGACATGGAGCCTGCGGCCGGCCGCGGCGGCGATGGCCTCGATCGTCGCCAGGACCGGGAACCCCTCGTGCACCGTGATCCACGGCTCGTCGGCCACGTCGCGCGGGGTGACACGACGCTTGGCGGCCAGCGGGTGGCCGGCGGGCATGGCCACGTCCAGCGGCTCGCGCAGCAGCGGCGTCACGGTCACCGTGTCCGGCCATGGCGGGGCGTGGTCCAGGCGGTGGGCCAGAACCACGTCGTACTCCCGGGTGAGGCGGGGGAAGTCCTCCTGCGGCACGTCCTCGTCGGCCAGCCTCGGCACCGGCTTGCCCGGACCGGTCAGCGCCCGCAGTAGCGGCGGGAAGAAAGCGGCACCCGCGCTGTGGAACGCCGCCACCGACACCTCGCCCCCGGGCCGTCCGACGAACTCCTCGACGGCCTGCCGTGCGCGGGCCAGCGCCGTCTCCACCTCCGCGGCCGCGCCCGCCAGCGCCTGCCCGGCGTCGGTGAGCACCAGCCGTCGCCCCTGGCGCTCGGTGAGCGGCACCGGGATCGCGCGCTGCAGCAGCCGCAACTGCTGGGAGATCGCCGACGGCGTCACCAGCAGCGCCTCGGCGACCGCCGTGACACTGCCCAGTTCGCCGAGGTCCCGCAGGATCCGCAGCTGCCGTTCGTCCATCCCCCCAGTGTAGGGACGATGTAGCACCGCTAAATGATCGTTTTAGAGTCTGGTACTGGGCTTCATGGTCGCCTCCGGTGCACCGTAGGCGCGTGTCCGACACCCGCCGTACCGATGCGGTACTCCTCCTGGTCGCGATCGTCTGGGGTTCCAGTTATCTGTCCGCCCAGACGGCCACGGCGGCGCTCCCCGTCCTGCTGGTGCTGTTCGCCCGCTACGCCCTCTCCGCGCTCGCCTGCCTCGGCGTCGTCGCCGGCCGACGGCGCGGGTCGCGCCGGTGGACGCGAGACGAGCTGCGGGCCGGTGTGCCCCTGGGGCTGACCCAGGCCGCGGTCCTGGTCGTGGAGACGTACGGCGTCACCCACACCAGTGCCGCCAATGCCGGGCTCATCATCAGCCTGACCATCGTCCTCACCCCGCTCCTCGACCGTGGCGGCCGCCGTGGCGCGCTGCCGCCCTCCTTCTTCGCCGCGACCGGCGTGTGCGTTGTGGCCGTCGGGCTGCTGATGTCCGGCAGCGGCTTCCACGCGCCGCGCCTCGGCGATCTGCTGATGCTCGGCGCCGCGCTGATCCGGGCCGTGCATGTCGTGCTGGTCGGCCGCCTCACCACCGGGCGGGCGATCCGGCCCCTGCAGCTGACGACGGTGCAGACCCTCGTCGGCACGGCCCTGTTCCTGCCGGTCGCCGCCCCCGGAATGCCGACACTGGTCCGCACGGACCCGGCGACCTGGGCCCAGCTGGTCTATCTGGCCCTGTTCTGCAGTGTGTTCGCCTTCCTGGCCCAGACCTGGGCCGTGCAGCACACCTCCGCCAGCCGGGCCAGCCTGCTGCTGGGCACCGAGCCGGTGTGGGCCGTCGCGGTGGGCATCGCCCTCGGCGGCGAACACCTCACGCCCTCCACCGGCCTCGGGGCGGCCCTGATGGTGGCCGGTACGTACTGGGGGCAGGCGGTGGAGCGGGCGCACCGAGGCACACCGGGACCGCTGCCTCCGCCTCGTCGACCGGGAACCCGCCGGCGCCGGCGAAGCCGTCCGCCCGTCGCGCGGGCCTCCGGCCTCCGAGACCGCGACGTACCTCGCGCTGCGGGTCGAGGCTGACGCGTGGATGCGCAAGCCGGGACCGTGGGGGTGTTGCCGCGGCACGACGCCCCCGGGCGGCACGGCGGGTCCGCGGGCTCACGCGTCCGCCAGCTCGCGCAGCGGCCAGGCCCCGTCGACCTCGGCCGTGGCGTCGCCCTTGCCGCGCAGGAAGCTCTGGAAGTCCGCCGCCCACTGCGCGTACCACTCGATCTGGCGGCGGTGCAGGGCCGCCGGGCCGAGGGAGGCGATCTTGGGGTGGCGGTCGGCTATCGCGGAGGCCAGGCGGGCCGCGGCGAGGGCGTCGGCCATGGCGTCGTGGGCGGATTCGAGGACCACGCCGTACTCCCCGCAGACCGCTTCGAGGTTGCGTTTGCCGCGCCGGTAGCGGTCGACCCAGCGGTCGATCGTGTACGGGTCGATGACCGGGGCCGGGTCCACGCCGCCCAGGCGGTCGCGCAGCGACGGCAGGCCGTACCTGCGCAACTCGGCGGAGAGGAGGGTCAGGTCGAAGGCCGCGTTGTAGGCGACGACCGGTACGCCCGTCTTCCAGTAGGAGGTGAGGACGTCGGCGAGGGCGTCCGCCACGTGGTCGGCGGGCCTGCCCTCGGCCGCCGCCCGCTCGTTGCTGATGCCGTGCACCGCCACCGCGTCCTCGGGGATCGGCACCCCGGGGTCGGCCAGCCACTCCCGGCGCCCTATCGGCTTCCCGTCCCTGACCTCGATCACGGCGCCCGTGACGATGCGCGCCTCGCGCGGATCGGTGCCCGTCGTCTCCAGGTCGAAGCCGATCAGCAGCTCCCGGTGCCAGCCCATGGGCGGGCCCCCCTTCTTGTGGTGCGTTCCCCCAGTGGGCTCCACCCTCGCATGCACCACTGACAATCAGAGGATCGCGTTCCGCTCAGCCGCGACGACGACCGCGGAGGCACCGGATGAGCGGGAACAGTTCACGACACCGGTCGCGAATCCGCCCACATCACCTCGAACTCCTCGCGATAGGTGGGGAAGAGTCCACTTTCGTCGGCCTCACCCGACTTGACCACCTTGCCGCCGTTGCGCAGGACGAACACCGGCGCCTCCATCCCGCGCGTCCGGCGCAGGTAGTTCTGCACGACCGCGATGCCGTCCGCCCCGTCACCGTCGACCAGGTACGCCGTGAAGCGGGGGGTCTCGTCGAAGACCTGGATCTCGAAGGCGCCCGGGTCGCGCAGGCTGGCCCGCACCCGGCGCATGTGCAGGATGTTCATCTCGACGGCGCGGCTGAGCTCGCCGCGCTTGATGCCGAGTTCGCGCTCGCGCCGCTTGACCGCGCTGGAGGCCGGGTTGAGGAACAGCAGCCGCACCCGGCAGCCCGACCCGGCCAGCCGCACCAGGCGGCGGCCGGAGAAGTTCTGCACGAGCAGGTTGAGGCCGATGCCGATGGCGTCGAGGCGGCGGGCGCCGCCGAAGATGTCCTCGGCGGGGAACTGCCGCATCAGCCGCACGCGGTCCGGGTGGACGGCGACCACGTCGGCGTACCGGTCGCCCACCAGGTCCTCGACCGCGTCGACGGGCAGCCGCCGCGCGGACGGCACGTCACCTCCCGCGCCGAGCATCTCCAGCAGCCGGGCCGAGGCCCGCTCGGCCTGGTTCAGCACGGCCTCGGACAGGGCCCGGTTGCGGGAGACCACGTTCCGGGTGACCTCCAGCTCGTCCAGGGCGAGTTCGACGTCACGGCGGTCGTCGAAGTAGGGCTCGAAGCAGGGCCAGTGCTGCACCATCAGCTCGCGCAGCTGCGGCAGGGTGAGGAAGGACAGGACGTTGTCGTCGGCCGGGTCGAGCAGATAGCCCTTGCGGCGGCTGACCTCGCGGACCGCGACCGCGCGCTGCACCCACTCCTGCCCGGCGGGTCCGGCGGCGGCCACCACCCAGTCGTCGCCGTGGACGGGTTCGTAGACGGGGCGCAGCACGGCGGCGACGACCGCGCGCAGCCGCTGCTCGACGAGGTTCAGCCAGATGTAGGCCCGCCCGGCCCGCTGGGCGCGGGTGCGCACCTCGCGCCAGGCGTCGGCGCCCCAGTCCAGCTCCGGACCGATCGAGCCCGACGCGTCCATCGGCCGTGCCAGGGACACGGCACCGGTCGGGACGTCTGTGGAGTTCCCCTCGTGACCCTCGTCACCAGGGGGCAGCTCCAGCCCTCCCGAGCCCACCCGCGCACCGCCTTCCGCTCCCCTGAGCACTCCCCTTGTCAACGATCAAGGAAGGGTACTCCGGGAGCGGTCGGCGGTGCAGCCGGATGGGCAGGGTCAATCTCAACGGCGCGGCTGCCAGTGCCCGTTCTGCCGGCCGAGCTCGGCCGGAGTGAGCGGATTCATAGCGGTGACGTCGCGCGGGGCGATGGAGAATCCCTGCCAGTGCACGGGCATGGGCTGCTGGTCCTCGTCCCGGGCTATGTGGTGGAAGCCGATGTTCATCCAGACCACGGGGTGCTTGAGGGCCTGTCCGTTCACCCACTTGTCGACGGAGGTGCCGGCTCCGCGCCCGCAGTCGCCGGGGTTGTTGCTGGCGAACAGCTCGCACTTGTTGTACTGGGTGACGTACAGGTCGTGCTTGGTGTAACTGCGGCCCGGGTACTTGGTGGACGGCCCGGGGACGATCTCGTAGGAGCGGGCGTGTCCGTCCTTGTTCTTGCCGGCCGCGCTGACCACGCGCCACCAGCGGTAGTTCCTGCTGTCCCCGGCGAGTTCCTTGGTGATCTTGGTGCGGGTGGTCTTCGTGGTGGGGGCCTGCTGCCCCCGGACGGGCGCGGTGACGGTCGAGTCGTACTGTTCGACGCCGTTCCTCGTGGAGCCGTCCAGGGCGAAGTCGAGCCGCCAGAAGGCGTTGTGGCTGTGGCTGGTGGCCTTGGCCTTCGCCCCCTTGCCGATCGGCCAGCCGCGGCCGTCGCCGGCGTCGTAGTCGTCCCAGGACAGGCTGCCGGTCGCGCCGACGTTCATGGTGATCGCGCCGTCGTCCTGGAAGCGCCACTCGGTCATGTACTCGTACCAGCCGACCTGGTTCACGGTGTAGACGAGGAGGTCCTTGCCGGCGGCCTGGTAGACCTTGTTCGCGGTGTCGCCCTGCATGCGGTAGGCGTGGCCGCGGGACCGGGTGGTGGTGCACAGGCCCTTGACGTTCGGGTTCTCGGTGACGGCCTCGGGGACCTTGACCGTCTTGATGGTGCCGCCGGGGCACTCGCTCGGCGCCAGGTTCATCAGGCCCTGGGCGAAGTCGAAGCCGGTCAGGTCGTCGTACTCGATGTTGCCGTCGTCGTAGGGAACGTGGATCTGGCCGAGCCGGGCGCTGTTGAGGATCTTGATCGCCCTGGGTTCGCCCTTCGGCTGGTAGGAGATGTCCTCCAGGACGAGGCCGGCCTTGCCGTCGTAGCGCCAGCACATCCGCCAGGTGGTGCCGGTGGAGAGCTTCTGTTCGATGCGGTGGGCGGCGCCGCAGTAGGCCGCGGCCGCCGCGGGGGCGGCCTGCGGCCGGGCGGTGGCCGGTCCGGCGCCGGCCGTGGCGCCGGCGGCGAGCGCGGCCACGGTCAGGCCCACGGCCGCCCGGGTACGGGTCGTGCTGGTGCTGTTCACGCGCATGACGAGGTGACTCCCTGACAGGAGGAGCGAGCGAGGTGGACGGGTGAGCGAAAGGGGCCGGTCAGTCGAGGCGGGCGACCTTGCGGGCGCTCAGGTCGACGACCAGCGACCTCGTGTCGACCCACGGCCCGTTCTTGATCTTCGGGAACAGCCGCACGCAGCGGTGCTCGCCGCAGCGCTCGAGCGCGGCGGGCCGGGCGCCCGGCGCGGCCCGGTAGACGGCGCCGCTGAGCTGCAGCTGGTCCGGGGAGGTGAGCTCCTCGCCGGTGGCGTCCCGGTAGTCGGCTTTCAGGCCCGCACCCAGCGGGTCGGCGATCAGGAGTGCGGCCGCCTCGGCCTTCTCGGCACGGCTGAAGGGCGGCTGGACACCGCGCTGGGTGCCGGTCCGCACCACCTCGCCGGTGCCGAGGTCGACGGTCCGGGTGACGAGGGTGTCGTCCCGGTAGTCGTAGAAGGTCACGTCGGCGCGCCGGGGCGCGTCCGGGTCGCCGACCTCGTCGGCCTCCGGTTCGGCGAGGTCGATACCGAGGCGCTGCGGGCCGCGCTCCCCGTCGACGCTCTCGCCGCTCCGGAACAGCTGCGGGCTGAGGGCGATCTTCCCGGCCCGCTCCAGCTCGTCGTCGGTGAGCGGGTCCCGGCCCTCGCCCTTCTCCCCCTCGGCCGGTGCCTCCTCGACGACTCCCGGCGCCACCGCCCCGCCCGGCGCCACCGCCCCGCCCGGCGTGTCCGCCTGCCGGGCGGACTGTGCCGACCCGGCCCCCGTGGCGTCCGCCCCCGCCGTGCCCGGCAGGGTGATCCCGATCATCACGGCGGTCCCGGCCACCGCGATGGCCGTCCCGGCCACCACCTTGCCCAGGTGGCGGTGCACTATGTTGCGCACATCTTCCCCCTACTCCCCCAACGGCCCCGGGAGTACGTGTTTGCCCCACTGGTTCGGCATACCGCGTATGCACTGGTCACTCGGTAAGAGGGAGATAAGTCATAGGAGGTTCCCTCACTTTCGGGGAGACTCGGGGCCCAGGCGTCCCCACCGGCGCCGCACACCTGAAAGAGTCGTATCCATGCAGGTCTGGCCTGGAGAGGCGTATCCACTCGGCGCCACGTACGACGGCGCCGGCACAAACTTCGCGGTCTTCACGGAGGCCGCGGACCGAGTAGAGCTGTGTCTGCTGCACGACGACGGCTCGGAGACGGCGATCGAGCTCCGGGAGAGCGACGCGTTCGTGCGGCACGCGTACGTGCCGGGCATCATGCCGGGGCAGCGCTACGGGTTCCGGGTGCACGGCCCGTACGCCCCGGAGCGGGGGCTGCGCTGCAACTCGGCGAAGCTGCTGCTCGACCCGTACGCGCGTGCGATCAGCGGCTCGATCAACTGGGGCGAGGAGGTCTACGGCTACCACTTCGACGATCCCGGCCGGCGCAACGATCTCGACTCGGCGCCGCACACGATGACGTCGGTCGTGGTCAACCCCTACTTCGACTGGGGCGACGACCGGCGCCCGCGCACCGAGTACCACCACACGGTGATCTACGAGGCCCACGTCAAGGGCCTCACGATGCGCCACCCGGGGCTGCCGGAGGAGCTGCGGGGCACCTACGCGGCCCTCGCGCACCCGGCGATCATCGAGCACCTCACCGAGCTCGGGGTCACCGCCCTGGAGCTGATGCCCGTACACCAGTTCGTGAACGATCACCGCCTGGTCGACATGGGTCTGAACAACTACTGGGGCTACAACACGATCGGCTTCTTCGCCCCGCACAACGCCTACGCGTCCTGGGGCGACCGGGGCCAGCAGGTGCTGGAGTTCAAGTCGGCGGTGAAGGCGCTGCACGAGGCGGGGATCGAGGTGATCCTCGACGTGGTCTACAACCACACCGCCGAGGGCAACCACCTGGGCCCCACCCTGTCCTTCAAAGGCCTCGACAACTCCCGCTACTACCGGCTGACGGACGACCCCCGCTACTACATGGACACGACAGGGACCGGAAACTCCCTGCTCATGCGCTCCCCGCACGTGCTGCAGCTGATCATGGACTCGCTGCGGTACTGGGTCACGGACATGCACGTCGACGGGTTCCGCTTCGACCTGGCGGCGACGCTCGCCCGGCAGTTCCACGAGGTGGACCGGCTGTCGTCGTTCTTCGACCTGGTGCAGCAGGACCCGGTGGTCTCCCAGGTGAAGCTGATCGCCGAGCCGTGGGACGTGGGCGAGGGCGGCTACCAGGTGGGGAACTTCCCGCCGCTGTGGACGGAGTGGAACGGCAAGTACCGGGACACCGTGCGGGACCTGTGGCGGGGCGAGCAGCGCACGCTCGCGGAGTTCGCCTCGCGGCTGACCGGCTCCTCCGACCTGTACCAGGACGACGGGCGCCGCCCGCTGGCCTCCATCAACTTCGTGACCTGCCACGACGGCTTCACGCTGCACGACCTGGTGGCGTACAACGACAAGCACAACGAGGCCAACGGCGAGGACAACCGGGACGGCGAGAGCCACAACCGGTCCTGGAACTGCGGGGTCGAGGGCGACACCGACGACCCGGACGTGCTGCGGCTGCGGGCCCGGCAGATGCGGAACTTCATCGCGACGCTGATGCTGTCCCAGGGCGTGCCCATGATCAGCCACGGCGACGAGTTCGCCCGCACCCAGCGCGGCAACAACAACGCCTACTGCCAGGACAACGAGCTGGCCTGGGTGGAGTGGCCGGAGGACGGCGAGGACGCCGAGGGGGCCCCGGGCGGGGAGCTGCTGGCCTTCACCCGCGCGATGGTGTGGCTGCGCAGGAACCACCCGGTCTTCCGCAGGCGGCGCTTCTTCCACGGGCGGCCCGTGGAGGGCACCCACGACGACCTGTCCGACATCGCCTGGTTCACCCCGGAGGGCCGGGAGATGACCCAGCGGGACTGGGACTCGGCGCAGGCCTCGGCGCTGACGGTGTTCCTCAACGGCAACGCGATCTCCGAGCCGGGCGCGCGCGGGGAGCGCATCACCGACGACTCGTTCCTGCTGATGTTCAACGCCTCGCCCAAGCCGCTGGAGTTCGTGGTGCCGGTCGACCACGGGCGGCAGTGGGAGGTCGTGGTCGACACGGCGCTCCCGGAGGGCGTGCCGACGGACACCGGCCCGAAGGTGCAGGCCGGGGACCGGCTGACCCTGGTGGACCGCAGCATGACGGTGCTCCAGCGGCCGGTGTAGCCAGCCGGCGGCCCAGGGGCCGTGTCGTCGCCGCGTCGTCCGGAAAGAGCCACTCGTCCGGGCGACGCGCGGCGCACCTGGCGCGGGGGATGACACGAACGGCGGCGGGGCGGGTACGTACGTCTCCATGACACCTGAGCGACCTGACCCGGTGGTGCCCACGGCCACGTACCGGCTGCAACTGCAGCCCGAGTTCCCGTTCGGAGCAGCCGCGGCCGTCGTGCCGTACCTGGCCTCGCTCGGCGTCTCGCACCTGCACCTGTCCCCCGTCCTGGAGGCCGTGCCGGGCTCGACGCACGGCTACGACGTCGTCGACCACGCGCGCGTGCGCGAGGAGCTGGGCGGCGAGGAGGGGCTGCGGGCGCTGTCCCGCACCGCGCGCGAGCACGGGCTCGGGCTGGTGGTGGACATCGTCCCGAACCACATGGCCATGTCCCCGCGCCACAACCGGGCCCTGTGGGAGGTGCTGCGCGAGGGCCCGAAGTCGCCGTACGCGCGCTGGTTCGACATCGACTGGGAGGCCCAGGACGGCCAGGTGCTGCTGCCGGTGCTCGGCGGCCCGCTGGGCGAGGTGCTCGACGAGCTGCGCGTCGACGGCGACGTCCTGCGCTACTACGACCACGCCTTCCCGCTGCGCGAGGGCACGGCGGACCTGCCGCTGCCGCACCTGCTGGACGCGCAGTGGTACCGGCCCGTCTGGTGGCGGCTGGCCCGGACCGAGCTCAACTACCGGCGGTTCTTCAGCATCTCGGAGCTCATCGGGGTGCGGGTGGAGGACCCGGAGGTCTTCGAGGGCACCCACGACAAGATCCTCCAGCTGCTGCACGAGGGCGTGATCGACGGACTGCGCGTCGACCACCCCGACGGGCTCGCCGACCCCGACGGCTACCTCACGCGGCTGCACGAGGCGACGGGCGGCCGCTGGACGGTCGTGGAGAAGATCCTGGCCGACGGCGAGCACCTGCCGGCCTCGTGGCCCGTCGCGGGCACCACCGGCTACGACGCCCTGCGGCACGTGGACGGGGTCTTCACCGACCCGGCCGGGTTCGGGGAGCTGCTGGGCCAGTACCGGCGCTTCGCGGCCCCCCAGACGGACCGGGGCGGGCAGTGGGAGGCGACGGTGCGGCGGGCGGCGTACAAGGTCCTCACGCACGAGCTGGCGACCGAGACGGACCGCCTGGTGCGGGTGGCGGCCCGGCTGTGCGCGGCCTCGCCGGAGCCCGCCCTGCGCGACCGCGCGCCCTGGGCGCTGCGCACCGCGCTCCAGGAGCTGCTGGTGCGCATGGAGGTCTACCGGCCCTACGAGTCCGTCGACGCGGCGGCCGTGGTCACCGAGGAGGACGCGGCCGAGGCGCGGCTCGCCTTCGCGGTGCCTGAGGAGGCCGGCGCGGTGGACGTCGTACGGGACCTGGTGCTCGGGCGGTACGGGGACGGGCCCGCGCAGGTGGAGTTCCGGACGCGGTTCGCGCAGACGTCGTCGGCGCTGCGGGCGAAGTCCGTGGAGGACACGGCGTTCTACCGCTACGTGCCGCTGCTGTCGGCCACCGAGGTGGGCGGCAACCCGGGGAGTCCCGCCCTGTCGCCGGAGGAGTTCCACGCGTACTGCGCGCGCGTGCAGCGCGACTGGCCGGTGACCGGGACGGTGGCCTCGACGCACGACACCAAGCGCAGTGCGGACGTCCGGGCGGCGCTGCACGTGCTGACGGAGTGCCCGGACCGCTGGGCGGACGTGCTCGCCGAGGTGACGCGCACCGGCGAGGGCGTGCCGGACGCGCAACTGGCGTGGGCGGCCTGGCAGACGGTGTTCGGGCTCGGCCCGGCGGCCGGGTCCGCCGAGCGGGTGCAGGGGGCGCTGCTCAAGCACGTGCGCGAGGCGGGCCTGTACACGAGCTGGACCGAGCAGGAGCCGCCGTACGAGGAGATGGTGGCGCGGTTCGTGGCGGCCGGGCCGTGCGGGGCGCCGGGTGAGCGGATCGCCGCGTTCCGGGACTCCCTGGAGCCGCACGTCCGGGCCAACGTGCTGGGCACGGCCCTGGTGCAGCTGACGATGCCGGGGGTGCCGGACGTCTACCAGGGGACGGAGGCCGAGTACCGGGCGCTGGTCGACCCGGACAACCGGCGGGCGGTGGGCTTCCCGCCCGAGGAGTCCGGGGGCGGCTCCGCGGACAAGGTGGCGGTGACGCGGGCGGCGCTGGGCCTGCGGGCGCGACGGCCGGAGGCCTTCGGCGACACCGCGACGTACATGGCGCTGCCGGCGGAGGGCGCGGCGGCCCGGCACTGCCTGGCGTTCGCCCGGTCCGGGGAGGTGGTGACGGCCGTGACACGCCTGTCGCTGCGGCTCGCCGAGGCCGGGGGCTGGCGGGACACCCGGCTGCCGCTGCCGCCGGGGCGGTGGGCCGACGTGCTGGAGGCGGGCCGGGAGTTCACGGGGCACGCGCGCGTGGCGGAGCTGTTCGCGGCTCGCCCCGTGGCGCTGCTGGAGAAGGTGGGCGACTGAGCGCAGGGCTGGGGAGAGTGGGCGACTGCGCTCAGGGCTGGAGAAGGTGGGCGACTGCGCTCAGGCGACCGCCGCCGGGCCGTCCTGGGAGCAGTCCTCGTACGACCCCAGGGGCAAGGCCGGGCGCGGCCAGGCCGACCGCAGCAGGTCCACGAACGCCTCCGCCGCGCCCGTCGGGGGGACGCGCGAGAAGACCGTCAGCGTCCGCCGCCATGCCGGGTCGGGGACGAGGACGACACAGCCCTCGCCCACCGCGCCCCGGACGAGGGGCGCGGGCGCGACGCAGACGCCGACGCCCGCCGCGGCCATCCGTACCGCCGTCGAGGTGTGCTCGGTGAACACGGCGGTGCGCGGGGTGAAACCCGCGCGGCCGCACGCCCAGTCGAGGAAACGCTCGCCGTGGACGACGGGCTCCATGGCGCAGCGCACCCAGGGGCGGTCGGCCAGCTCCGGCAGCGTCACCGTCGTACGGCCCGCGAAGCGGTCGTCGAAGGGCACCACGAGGACGATGTCCTCCTCGCCGACCGGCACGACGGTGCCCGGCCAGTGCGCGGGTGCCGGGCCGACGGCGAGGTCGGCGGTGCCGCGCTCGACCTGCTCCTGAAGCGCCTGCGAGGTGGCGTACTCGTGGAGGTGCAGCAGCACGCGCGGGTGGGCGGCGCGCCAGCGGGCGAAGACGTCCGGGAGGACGCCGACCGCGACGGAATGCACGGCGGCGACATGGAGTTCGCCGCCCTCCGCACCGGCGGCGGCCCGGGCCGCGCGGCGGGCCTGGGCGGCGCTGCGCACGGCCAGCTCGGCGTGCGGCCGGAAGGCCCGGCCCATCGGGGTCAGGCGCACGCCACGCGGCATACGTTCCAGGAGCGCGCCGCCGACCGACCGCTCCAGGGCCTTGATCTGGTGGGACAGCGCGGGCTGCGAGACGTGCAGGACCTCCGCCGCCCGGGTGAAGGACGCCTCCTCCAGGACCGTCAGGAAGTACTCCATCTGCCGCAGGCTCAACGTTCCTCCCCCATAAACGCCCTGCATGGGTTCCACAAGAACATTGCCTTGGACTCATGGCAAGGCCGGGCGGAGGCTGAGGGCATGGACTCACCCGACGTCATCGTCATCGGCGGCGGCACCGGCGGTTACAGCACCGCCCTGCGCGCCGCGGCCCTCGGTCTGGAGGTCGTGCTCGTCGAGCGGGACAAGGTCGGCGGGACGTGCCTGCACCGCGGCTGCATCCCGAGCAAGGCCATGCTGCACGCGGCCGGGCTCGTCGACTCCATCGCCGAGGCGCGCGAACGCTGGGGCGTGAAGGCGACGCTGGACACCGTCGACTGGCCGGCGCTGGTGGCCACCCGCGACGACATCGTGACCCGCAACCACCGGGGGGTGGAGGCGCATCTCGCGCACGCGGGCGTGCGGGTGATCGCGGGGAGCGCCCGGCTGACGGGCCCGCGGTCCGTGCGCGTGGAGAGCGTGCACGGCGAACCCGGCGTGCGGGACCTCTCCGCGCGCCGCGGGCTGGTGCTCGCGACCGGCTCGCGACCGCGCACGCTCCCGGGGCTCCGCCCGGACGGCCGGCGCGTGGTGACGAGCGACGACGCCCTCTTCGCGCCCGGGCTCCCGGTGTCCGTGCTGGTGCTCGGCGGGGGCGCGATCGGCGTGGAGTACGCCTCCTTCCACCGCTCCCTGGGCGCCGAGGTCACCCTCGTGGAGGCCGCGGACCGGATCGTGCCGCTGGAGGACGCCGAGGTCGGCCGTCATCTGACCCGAGGTCTGAAGAAGCGCGGCATCGACGTCCGGGCCGGTGCGCGGCTGCTGGACGCCGAGGTCCTCGACGACGGGGTGCGCGCCCAGGTGCGCACGGCCCGGGGCGAGACGCTCACGGTCGTGGCCGAGCGGCTGCTGGTTGCGGTCGGCCGGGCCCCGGTCACCGACGGCCTGGACCTGGCCGCCGCGGGCCTGGCCGCGGACGAGCGCGGTTTCGTCGTACCGGCCGACTGGGACCGGCTGGAGACGGCCGTGCCCGGGATCCACGTGGTGGGCGACCTGCTGCCGCCGCCGGCGCTCGGACTGGCCCACGCCTCGTTCGCGGAGGGGCTGCTGGTGGCCGAGACGCTGGCCGGGGTGCCCTCCCCGCCCGTGGACTACGCGACGGTGCCGCGCGTCACGTACTCCTCGCCGCAGACCGCCGCCGTGGGTCTGACCGAGGCCGAGGCACGCGCGCGTGGGCACGAGGTGGTGACCAACAGCATGCCGCTGACCGCCGTGGCGAAGGGCATGGTGCACGGGCAGGGCGGCATGGTGAAGGTCGTCGCCGAGGCCGGCGGCGGACGCGTGCTGGGCGTGCACCTGGTGGGCCCGCACGTGTCGGAGATGATCGCCGAGGGCCAGCTGGTCGTCGGCTGGGACGCCGAGCCGTCCGACGTCGCGCCGCACATCCACCCGCACCCCACCCTGTCCGAGGCGGTCGGCGAGGCGTTCCTGACCCTGGCGGGACGGGGGCTGCACCAGCAGGGGGCACGTCGTACCGGCGACTGAGCCCGCGCCGCCCGGGCCAGTGCTTCCGGGCGCCCCCTGGAGCCTCCCCCGTCGCGCCCTTGACACCGCACCACGGCCATGGGGTACTGCGAATGCGAACTCGGGCGGATGTGACGGGGGTGAGTGTCCTGCCGGAGCTGCGCTACCCGACGGTGACCGAACTGGTTACCGCTGCCCGGGCGTTGACCGCCCAACGCCCCGGGGTGTGCACCCTGCGGCAGGTGGGTTCCTCGCGGGCGGGCAGACCGCTGCACCTGATGTCCGTGGGCCGGGCCCGGCGCGCCGTGCTGGTGGTCGCCGGAGCCCACGCCAACGAGCCGACCGGATCCTGCACGCTGCTCGCGCTCGCCCGGCGGGTGCTGGAGCAGCGGGAGCTGCGCGACGGCATCTCCTGGCACTTCCTGCTGTGCGCCGACCCCGACGGGGCGAGCCTGCACGTGACACCGGCGCCGCGCAGCCTCTACGACTACCACCTCGGCTTCTTCCGCCCCGCCGGCCCCGAGCAGCCGGAGTGGGCGCCGTCCGTGCTGCCGCCGGACCGGCTGCCGCCCGAGACGCGGGCCCTGACGGGCGTCATCGACGAGCTGCGCCCCTACCTCCAGGTGACCCTGCACGGCACGGATCTGGGCGGCAGCTGGGTGCAGTTGACGAAGGACGTGCCCGGGCTCGCCGAGCCGTTCGCCAAGTCCGCGGCCGAGTTGCACATCCCGGTGGAGACCGGCGCGTCGGACGCCGCGGGCTGGCCCGCGTCCGGGCCCGGCGTGCACGTGATGCCCGCCCCGGAGGCCGGACCGGCGTACCCGAGCCTGCCGGACGACGCGCGGCACAGCACCTGGTACCACGCCCACCGGTACGGCGGGCTGACCGCGGTGGTCGAGGTGCCGATGTGGGCGAGCGACTTGGTGGACGACCCGGCGCCGCATCCGGCTCCGGCGGCGGCGATCGGCCGGCTCGCGCGCCGTCTGCAGCGCGACGCGCTGGAGGTGACGCGGGTGCTCGACGGCGCGCTGCCCCGGCTGGCGGACCTGGACGGGCCGTTGCTGCGGGCCGCCCGGTGGGGGCTGGAACTGGTGCCGGGGCTGGCCGCCGACCTGGTCCACACCCCGCCCGCCGACCGCACCCGGGCGTACGTGGGCAGCGTGGACGCGTTCGCGCGGCGGGTGCCGCTGCGGGCGGCGGCCATGCTGCGGCGGGTGCTGCGCGGGACCGACGACCGGGCGGCGGAGCAGCTGGAGGAACTCGTCGCGACCTGGAGCGATGCTTTCGCGGAACGTTTCCGCGCCCGTTGGGTGCCCTTGCAGCACCAGGTCGAGCACCAGTCCCGCACGGTGGTCGCGGCGGCGCTGCACGCGCGCGAGGAAACCGAGTAGAGCAAGCCCAGTAGAGCAGGCCCAGTAGAGCAAGCCCAGTAGACAAAGCCGAGCGAAGGAAGCCGAGCAGACGAACGGACACGCCCGTCAGGGCGTCATCCCCGCCGCGTCGGCACCGCCGCCCCGGACACCGACACCCGGCTCGGCCGGGCCGGAGCCCGCGCGCGGGTGCCGCCCGGCCAGCTCGAACGCGCAGAGCACCACGCGCGCCTGGTACTCCGCCTGGCGGGCCACCGGGATCCAGCGCGCCCCGCAGCCGTCGCGGTAGTCGGCGCACCACTCGTCGATCAGCAGGTCCAGCTCCGGCAGGGCCCCGGCCGGGTCGTGGCCGGCGGCCCGCACGAGCTGGTGCAGCAGTCCGGCCGTGCGCAGCGCGAGCCGTCGCCCGGAGATGCGCAGGGCGGCCAGGTGGGCGCTGCTCAGGGGCGGGAGGGGGTGGGCCGTGCCGTCGCCGGTGTCCGGGTCCCAGGCGTCGGCGAGGCCGGGGCAGACCAGTAAATAGTCGTCGACCGGGGCGAGCAGGCGCGCCGCGTCGGGCACGCCGGCGAGGTGCGGCCGGATCCGGGCCAGCACCTGCCGCAGGAGGGCCGTGTCGTGGCGCAGTACGCGGCTGACGGCCCGCAGCACCGCGTCCCGGTCCGCGGGCGGGGAGCCGTCCGACACGGCCGTCACGCCCCACATCGGCGCCTCGACGACCGCGGTGACGGTGCCGTGCCGGTCCGGGTGGAACCACGTCGACTCGACGGCGGCCTCCGTTATGGCCGCGGCCAGGTCGGCCCGGCGCGGGGGCGGGATCCGGTAGACGGCGGGTCCGAGACCGGGCCAGTACAGGGCGTCGTAGGCGCCGAGTTCGCGGGGTATGGCGAGCCGGGCGGCGATGTCGGCGAGGCGCCGGTCGAGGCCGGGCAGGTCGTGGGTGAGCTCGACGAAGCCGCCGCCGACGTCGACGCCGTGCAGGGAGCACTGGAGGAACGGCCGCAGTTCGTCCTGGACGTCGAGGAGGGCGCGGGTCTCCGGCAGGGCGGCCGCGGCGGCGCCGTCGGGCAGCCACTCGGGTTGCTCCAGGAAGCCGGGCCGGAAGAAGTTCCGGAAGTACTGGCCGAGGGTGTAGGGGCCGGTCAGCCAGCCCTCGTTGCGGCGCGACCCGTCCGGGTCGAGGCACAGCAGCAGGTTCCAGGTGGCGTCGGCGCCCTCGGTGAGCCGCGGGTCGGCCAGGGCCCGCTCGGCCAGGCGCAGCACGGTGGCACCGCCCACGGGCTCGTTGGCGTGGGGGCCGGCGACGACGAGGACCTGGCGGCTGCCGTGGCCGACGGAGAGCAGCCACATCGGCGTGCCCGCGCGGGAGGTGCCGACCCGGCGCAGCCGGGCGTCACGGGGACGGCGGGCGACGAGGGCGGCGGCCCGGGAGCCCAGTTCGTCGACGGTCGGGTAGCGCAGGAGGGGCGGCAGGACACACCTCCCCCATGCGATGCCGTCGGTTCACCAGGTGTAGATGGCGTACGCACAGTCAGTCACGACTTCGGGGGTACGTCAACACCATGGAGGGCAAAGGCATTTGAGCCACGCCCCGGCCATCGACAACTGGTAATCCCCAGGCCAGAGCTGAGGTGGGGCTCGGTTTCCAGTCAGCCGGCAGACAGCCGGGATGTCATCCGGCCGGCGGTCGGAACGTCACCCGGCAGGCAGTCGCGATGTCACCCGGCCGACAGCCGGAACGCGATCCGCCCGAAGCCCACCTGGTCGCCCTCGCGGACGACGGCGGCGCCGACGACACGCCGTCCGTTGACCGTCGTGCCGTTGGTGGAGCCGAGGTCCCGCAGGACCCACATGCCGCCCTGGTGGCGCAGTTCGGCGTGCACGCGGGAGACCGTCTCGTGGTTCAGGCGAAGCCCGCTGGCGGGGTCGCGGCCTATGCGTAGCGGGTGGCCGTGCGCCGGGTGGGGCAGCAGCAGCTTGGGCAGCTTCTCGGCCTGCCAGGCCCTGCGCAGCCGTACGGTGAACCCGGAGACCGCCTCGACGGTGCCGAACACCATGCGGGAGAGCCGGCTCTCCGTGGGCAGGTCGGCGGTGAGCACCGCCAGCTCGTCCGGGCGGCGGGCGGCGAGCGCCAGTTCCATGCGGCGGATGAACGTGTCGTGGGACAGGCGGCCCACGGCGACGCCGTCGCGGAGCACCTGCAGCGCCCTGTCGCGCTCCGCGTCGGAGAGCCGCGCGGGGTACGTGTTGAACTCGAAGGACGACGTCACGCTCGTGATTGTCGGGCAGCGCGGGCGGGCTGTCCAGGAAACGGGAAAACGCCCGCCACGCGCGCGTACCCGGTGAGACCCGCCGCAAAAGGGTGGATGCACCAGCGGATTGATCGCGTTTTGACGCACCATGGACGGGCTACATCACGGTGAGCAGACGAAGGGGAACCGTCCGTGCAGTTCGAGGTGTGGGCACCGCAGGCCGGCCGAGTGACGCTCCAGTGCGACGGCGTCACGCGCGCCTTGGAGCGCGATCCGGAACGGGTGGGGTGGTGGCGGGGCGAGGCCGAGGCGCGCGACGGGTCCCGCTACGGCTTCGCGCTCGACGACGGTCCCGTGCTGCCCGATCCGCGCTCGCGCCGGCAGCCGGACGGCCCGGACGGCCTGAGCGCGGTCGTCGACCAGGAGCGGTACGCGTGGCGCGCGGCATGGCGGGGCCGGCCGCTGGCCGGGGCGGTGCTGTACGAGCTGCACGTGGGGACGTACACGCGCGAGGGCACCCTGGACGCGGCGGCCGAGCGGCTCGGCCATCTCGCCGAACTGGGCGTCACGCACGTGGAGCTGATGCCGCTGTGCCCCTTCCCGGGCACGCACGGCTGGGGCTACGAGGGCGTCTCCCTGTGGGCGGTGCACGAGCCGTACGGCGGGCCCGAGGCGCTGAAACGCTTCGTCGACCGGGCCCACGAACTCGGGCTCGGCGTGGTGCTCGACGTGGTGCACAACCACTTCGGCCCGTCCGGCAACTACCTTCCGGTCTTCGGCCCGTACCTCACGGACACGCACCACACGCCCTGGGGCGCCGCGGTCAACCTGGACGCGCCCGGCTCGGACGAGGTGCGCGCGTACCTGATCGGCAGCGCGCTGGCGTGGCTGCGGGACTACCGGCTCGACGGGCTGCGCCTGGACGCCGTGCACGCCCTGGTGGACACGCGCGCGTGCCACTTCCTGGAGGAGCTGTCGGCGGCCGTGGACGCCCTGGCCGCGGAGGTGGACCGGCCGCTGTTCCTGGTCGCCGAGTCGGACCTGAACGACCCGCGGCTCATCACCGCCCGCGCCGAAGGGGGCTTCGGGCTGCACGCGCAGTGGAACGACGACTTCCACCACGCCCTGCACACCACGCTGACGGGCGAGTCGCAGGGCTACTACGCCGACTTCGCGCGCGCTCCCCTCGCCGGGCTCGCCAAGACCCTCACGGGCGGCTACTTCCACGACGGCTCGTACTCGAGCTTCCGGCAACGGCACCACGGACGCCCGCTGGACCGCACGCGGGTGGCCGGACACCGGCTGCTCGGCTACAGCCAGACCCACGACCAGGTCGGCAACCGCGCCCAGGGGGACCGGCTTTCGGCCCTGGTCTCCCCCGGTCTGCTCGCCTGCGCCGCCACGCTGATCCTGACGGCGCCGTTCACGCCGATGCTGTTCATGGGCGAGGAGTGGGCGGCGGGCACGCCCTGGCAGTTCTTCACCGACCACACCGACCCGGAGCTGGCGGACGCCGTACGGCGGGGCAGGCGGCGGGAGTTCGCCGCGCACGGCTGGAAGGAGGAGGACGTGCCCGACCCGCAGGACCCGGCGACCCGCGACCGCTCCTGCCTCGACTGGTCCGAGCCGGAACGCGAGCCCCACGCGCGCGTGCTGGCCTGGTACCGGCGGCTCCTCGCCCTGCGCCACGAGCAGGCCGACCTGACCGATCCCGACCTGGCCGACACCAAGGTGGCCTACGACGAGGAGCGCCGCTGGCTCGCCTTCCGGCGCGGGGACGTCCTCGTGGCGGTGAACCTGGCGCCGGAGCCGGCCGCGCTGTCGCTCGGCGTGCCCCACGCGCGCGTGCTGGCCGCGTGGGAGCCCGTCGAGACCCCCGGGGACGACGGGGTGCTGCACCTGCCCGGCGAGTCGGGCGTGGTGCTGGTCCAGGACTGAGCGGTCAGCCGAGCTTCGCGTCCTGCGCCTCGATCACCGGGGTGAGCAGGCCCGGTCGCGCGAGGGAGGCGCCGTCCACCGCGGTGCAGACGGCGATGGTGTCCCCGTGGCGTACGACGGCGGTGCGGATCGGCCGGGACGCGCCGCCCTCGTCCGTGACGACGCCGCGGTAGGCGAGGGCCTCGTCGCCGACCGCGGGGGTGTCCTCGGGCTCGAACGGGTAGTACACCTCGCTGGTGCCGTTCGCCTTGGCGGTGAAGCCGAGGGAGCAGCCCTGGACGGCGTCGGCGAGGAGGCTGTCCATGGCCGTCACCGCACCGCCGTGGCCGTAGGCGGCGAGGGTGACGTAGATCCGGGTGCCGGGGGCCTGGTCGGTGGTGACGACGCGACTGCGGTAGGCCTGCGGCCTGCCGAGGGGCAACTGGTGCGTCATGACTGCCAGCGGGGTGCAGGTGTCGTCGGCGATCTCCTGCGCGGACCTGGCGAAGGGGGACTTCTGCCGGGCCGGGTCGAACTCCCGCACGGCATAGCCGGGGCCGAGGTCCCCCGCCGTGACCAGCTGCGCGGCGAGGCGGTCCGCCGGGGCCGGCCGTCGTGTGGGGGACGCCGTGGAGCCCGGCGCGGACGCCGTGGCGGTGCCGGAGCAGCCGGCCAGGCAGACGAGGGCGGCGGCGGTCGCCAGCGACACGGCCGCGACGGTGTGCTTCATGGGCGGAGGATAGTCGTACGGCGTCCCGCCGCCCGTCCCGCTACGGGGCGTCGTCGGTGTCCCTCAGGTCCGTCACCCGTTCCAGCAGGATCGGCTCCCAGGCGCGGCGCAGCCGGGTCCGCCGCACAGTGGCGTCCGTGCCGGCGGTGAGGGTCTCGGCGAGGTGGACGACGGTGTCGCAGCGGGCGAGCCACAGGCCGCGCAGGCAGGGCCGGGCGCCGTAGCCGGCGAGGGTGGCGGCGCGTACGGCGGCGGGGGCGCCGACGGCGAGGGCGAGGCCCGCGATGTCTTCGGCCGGGTCGCCGACGACCGCGCCGGCCCAGCCCAGGACGCCGCGCACCCGCCCGTCGGCGCTGACCACGAGGTGCCCGCCGGTGAGGGCGTGGTGGGTGAGGACCGCCGAGCCGGGCTGGGCGGCGAGCTGGCCCGCGCCGGGCGGGGTGAGCTGGTTCAGGCGGGTGGCGTCGAACTCGTCGGCCTCGGCGAGGCGTTCGGCGGCGCGTACGGCGGCCCGGCGCAGCGCCTCCAGGGAGCGCGGCGCGACGCGCGGCACACCGAGGGTCTCGGCCTGCCGCACCGGCACCTCGCGCAGTCCCGTGAGCAGTCCGGCGAGGTCGGCCTCGCCGAGGGCGGACACGTCGTGCTCCTCCCCCGATCCGCCCGGCACCCTGGTGTCCAGCGTGTAGCTCAGCCCGGCCGCCCACTCGCCGTGCGCCACGCTCGCCGGCACCGCCACCGGGACGTGCGGGCGGACGAGGTCGCGCAGGCGCAGTTCGCGGCGCTGCCGTGCGGTGGCCTCGCGGTCGGGGGCGAGGCGCAGCACGTGGCGGGTGCCGACCCACCAGGTGGCGGGTTCGGCGCCCTCGGTGGCGGGCCGGACGTCGGGGCCGCTGTTCTTCCCGGTCTCCGGGCCGCCCGTGCCGGCCTCGCCGTTCCTGCCGCCGTCGCCGTTCCTGCCGTCCTTGCCGTTCCTGCCGTCCTTGCCGTCCTTGCCGTCCTTGAGCAGGGACCGGACCAGTCGGCGGACGGTGTCCTCGGTGGGTGTGGGTGCCTGGGTCATGGTCGCGCCGTTGCCGTTCGGGAGGCGTGGTGGGGACATCGGTGGCGTCACTCCACTATGACCAGCTCGCGGGTGGTGGTGTTCAGGCGCCGCCCGCCGTCCTCGGTGACGGTCACGATGTCCTCGATGCGGACGCCGAACCGGCCGGGCAGGTAGACGCCCGGTTCCACGGAGAAGCACATGCCGGGCACGAGGGGCCGCTCCTCGCCCTCGATCATGTACGGCGGCTCGTGGGTGGTGACGCCGATGCCGTGCCCGGTGCGGTGGATGAAGTACTCGCCGTACCCGGCGTCGGCGATGACCACGCGGGCGGCCCGGTCGACGTCCTGGCAGGCGGCGCCCGGCCGCACGGCGCGGAAACCGGCCTCCTGGGCGGCGCGCACGACGTCGTGGACGCGGCGTTCCTCGTCGGTGGGTTCGCCGACGTGGACCGTGCGGGAGGTGTCCGAGCCGTAGCCGTCCTTCAGGCCGCCGAAGTCGAGGACGACCATGTCGCCGCGGTCGATGACGCGATCACCGGCCTCGTGGTGCGGGTCGGCGCCGTTCGGGCCCGAGGCGACGATGGTGAAGTCGACCTGCTCGTGGCCGTGCCGGCGCAGCAGCCGGTCGAGGTCCGCGGCCACCTCGGACTCCCGGCGGCCGGCGAAGGGGACCTCGCGGATCTCCTCGAAGGCCGCGTCGGCGGCGGCTCCCGCGGCCGTCATGAGCTCCAGCTCGGCCGCGTCCTTGACGGCACGCAGCATGGGCAGGGCCTCGGTGAGCGAGGCGTACGAACTGCCGGGCACGGCCTGCTGGAGGGCCAGCAGGTGCAGGGCCCAGGCATTGTCGCTGACGCCGAACCGGCCCCGGGCGTCGAGGAGCGCGGCGGTCGCGGCGTAGGGGTCCTTGCCGTCGGTCCAGTCGCGCAGGGTCAGCGCGGGCGCCCCGGCCGCCTGCCGCGCGTCGGGGGCCTCCAGGGCGGGGACGACGAGGACGGGGTCCTGCCCGGGGGCGAGGACCAGCAGGGTGAGCCGCTCGGTGACCGCCGGGGGTGTGTAGCCGGTGAGCCACACGAGGTCGGGCCCCGGGGCCACCAGCAGGCCCGCCAGACCGGCCTCGGCGGCCGCCCGCGCGGCGCGCTCCATGCGGGCCCGGTAGTCGTCGGCGGTGAAGAACGCGGCCGTGCTCGCGGTCATCCGGGCCTCCCAGGACGGACGAAGGGGCTACGGGCAGCATCCTGCCCGGCCGGAGGGGGCGACGCGAGCCGTCTGCGGGCATCACCCGCACGTCTCCACGGACAGCAGTGGATTGCCCCGCCACGAAGACTAATGCTTAGATCTCGGCTATCCATTAGATTTCCGAGAGCTTTCCGAACGAGGGGGCGTACGACCGTGCTCGTACTCGCACACATCAGCGATCTGCATCTGGACGGGAGCGCGCGGGCGACGGAGCGCGCCGAGCGGGTGCGCGACCGGCTGTGGGAGCTGCCGGGGCAGGTGGACGCGCTGCTGGTGACGGGCGACATCGCGGACCACGGCACGGAACCGGAGTACGAGGAGGCCGCCCGCATCCTGGGACTGCGCGAGGCGGACGCCCCGTTCCCGGTGCTGACCTGCCCGGGCAACCACGACAGCCGCGCGCCCTACCGCAAGGGGCTGCTGGGACTGCCGGGAGCCGAGGGGCCGGTCAACCGGGTGCAGGTCTTCGACGACGGTGCCGTGCTGATGTGCGACTCCAGCGTCCCGGGCAGCGACGACGGGGAGCTGGCCGAGGAGACCTACGACTGGATCGAGACGACCCTCGACGAACTCGACGGCAGCCTTCCGGCCCTGCTCGCCTTCCACCACCCGCCGGTGGCGCTGCACCACCCGCTGCCCGACTCCTGCCGGCTGCGTGATGCGGGCCGACTGGCCGGTCTGCTGGACCGCCGGCCCGAGATCGCCGGGCTGGTCACCGGCCACGCGCACACCCCCGCCGCCACCTCGTTCGCGGGCCGGCCGCTGGTCGTCGGGCCCGGTGTGACGTGGACACTGCGGCTGCCCTGGGAGGGCGAGCAGGTCGCGGACCGGGACGCGCCGCCCGGGCTCGCCTTCCATGTCCTGGACGACGCGGGACGGCTCACGAGCCACTTCCGCGTGGTCACGTGAGGACGGCGGGGACGACCGTCAGCTGCTGGTAGCCGCCGCTGCGGTGCCGCACCGTCAGCTTGACCTCGCGGCCGGGGCGCGCGTCGGCGACCGCGCGCACCAGGTCCGCGGCCGTGTCGATCCGGGTGCTGCCGAAGGCGAGCAGGATGTCGCCGCGCACCAGCCCCGCCTGCTGCGCCGGACCGGGGACGTGCAGCCCGACGACCAGGGCTCCGGGCTTGCGGGCGTCCATGACCTGCACGCCGAGGGTCACGGCGACGGGCGCGGACGGCACGGCGGACGGTGAGGGCCCGGGGAGCGACGGCGTGCGGCGCGCTCGCGGGTCGACGACCCCGCCCTCGCCGACCACCGTGGCACCCATCGCGCCGAGGCCGATCCCGGACAGCACCAGGACCGCGCCGGCGAACCCGGCGAGCAGCACGTTGAGAAGCCGCCGCCCGCGCCGCCGGGCGGCGTGCGGTCGCGGCCGTACCGGGCGGTTCGCCGTCGTCGGCGCCGCCCCGTCGGGCTCCTGGCCCGGCATCGGTTTGGGTCGCAGCGCGGTCTGTTCCATGGCTCGCCTCCGGGTGGTGCCCGATCGCCTCCGCCGATGCGGAACGATCACGGCTGGTGCTCTACCCGGCACATCGGCGCCCGATGAGCCACGATCGAGTGAGACTGACCCGGGCGGATGCCGATGCGGGGAGCCCTCCAGCCCCTCGGGACACGGGCATGGCCCGTACCGCACCCGGCGTACAGGTGCGGTACGGGCCATGCCCAAGGGGGCCGGTCAGCCCGTGCGGCCCTCCCCGGGTCCGCTGTGGGCTGCCCGCGGCCCTGTGAGGTCGGCGGGCGGAGAGTGCCGTATCAGCCGAGCGCGGGCACCGGTACGGCCGGCGGGCGGTCGGGGAGGAAGCCGTGGGCGCGACGGGACAGCCACGCGTCCTTGTAGCGGTCCACCTCGCGGTGCCAGTTCAGGATGCCGGACAGCCAGTTCCGCAAGTCCTCCACGTATGTCCCCATGGCGGCACGCGCCTCCTGCGTGAGCTGGAAGTCATCGTACAGGATGGGGAGTTCGTGTTCGACGACGTGCTCGAACTGCCGCATGCGCTGGCTCATCAGGTCGTGCACGATGCCGAGGCCGGTCGGGTAGTCGCAGTTGAAGAAGTTCTGCACGACGAGGATCGCGTTGTGGATCTCGCCCTCGAACTCGATCTCCTTCTGGTACGAGAAGACGTCGTTGAGCAGGCACGCGAAGTCCATCGCGGCGCTCTCCAGCGACCGGACCGGGCCGCTGCGGTAGACCTCCGGCGGGATGGCCGGGCCGTGGCCCAGCCGGCACAGGCTCAGGGTGAGCTCGGAGCCGAAGGTGGCCCGGCGCATCTCCAGGTAGTCGACCGGATCGGGGATGCGGTTCTGGAGCTGGTTGGACAGCTCCCACACCCAGCTCTCGGTCATGACGTCGATGGCGTCCTTGAGGGTGCGCCGCGCCGCGGGTGTCATCTCCGCGGTGGTACGCGCCCACAGGTCGATCAGGGCACGCTCCATGGCGTTGACCGGGACCGGGGGTTCGCCGCCGTCGACCGGCATGCAGTCGGACAGGCGGGCCGTCGTCAGCCGGGCGGCGGCCAGGTCGCGGCGGTGTCCGTAGACCAGCGGGTAGTAGTCGTCGCCGTAGGTGCCCCAGGCGAGCCACTGGGAGCTGAGGTCGAGGGCCTCGGGGGTGGCGTCCGGGTCGAGGCCCGCCGCGCAGAGCGGCAGGTCGTAGGCCCTGAGCTTGTCCGCGTCCCAGACGCCCTCGGCGAGGATGCCCGTCCGGGTGACCCAGTCGGTCAGGTTCCGGCGGGAGTTGTCGAGGTGCGGGCTGAGCTGCAGCGGGAACGGCATGCGGATGTCGGGGATCCGCGCCGGTCCGACCTTCTGGTACGGCACGTGCGTGTAGGAGCGCAGCCGCTCGGCGCCGGCCGAGGCGAGCAGGGCGCGGACGTCGGTGCCGGAGGTGCCCATGCCGGTGAAGCCCGGCCAGGGGCTGCCCCCGCGCACGGCGTTCTCGTTCATGTAGCGGCTGGAGCGCAGGTGCCACTCGTGGCCGCCGGACTGCCAGTCCTGCAGGCCCTTGGTGTACGCCGCCACGGCCGCGACCTCGTCCGGCCTGAGTCCCTTCTCCAGGGCCAGGGCGGGCACTTCGGTGAACGCCGTGTGCTCGAACTGGTGGAGGCGGGAGGTGAGGACGTCGTTGACGGTGTCGGCGGCCTCCTGGGTGGTGCAGCCGAAGAAGGTCTCCAGGACGAGCACGCCGTTGCTGTTCTCGCCCTCCTCCTCGACCTCGCGCTGGTAGGAGAACAGGTCGTTGCGCAGGTGCACGGCGTCGGAGAACGTCTCCATCAGCACCCTCAGCGGCCTGGATCCGGCGACGGAGGCGGGCACTTCGGCCGTCGCGTACTCCACGAGCCCCGCGGACCAGGGGGCGCCGCCGACCTTGCGGCGCATCTCGATGTACTCGACGGGGTTGGCGATCCTCCCCTCGTTGATGTTGGACAGCTCCCACATCGACTCGTTCAGGAGGTGCTCGGTGGCCAGGGCGAAGCGGCGGCGCCAGCCCTCGGACATCGCGGGCACCGTACGCGCCCACAGGTCGGCGAGGCCGGCCTCGACCGGGTTCTCCGGCTCCGGCACGGGGGTCGCGAGGTCCAGCGGCATGAACAGGGGCAGCCGGTCCAGGTGGGCCTTGCCGGCGGCGCGGTCCTGGCTGCGCTTGTACATCTCCAGGAAGTGGTCGTCGAAGAAGAAGACCCACACGTACCAGTCGGTGATGAGGGAGAGGGCGGGGCCGTCGCAGTCGGGGTGGGTGTAGGCGCAGAGCAGGCCGTAGTCGTGCGCGTCGAGGTCGGCCTGCTCCCAGACGCCGGATCCCTCCAGCATGCCCATCTCGCGCGCCCACTCGGTCGAGTGCGCCCGGGCCTCGTCGACGTGGGGGTTCAGCCGCGCGGGGTGCGGCATGTAGAAGTGCGGGAGTTCGAACGGCTGCGTCATGGCCGGGGCCCTACCCGGCGCCCCGCGACGCCATCCACGACCCGGGACATGATCACACCATCGCGTGAATCGAGGATGAAGTCGGGAGTTCTGTCGGGCCCTTGTGGCGTTCATCTCTACGCGCGCAGACTTACGCCCACACGCCGGCAGCTCCTGTCCCTCACGTTCACCGGAGTCCACGATGAAGCAGCATTCCCGAGCCCTGCCGCGCCGGGTCGCGCTCACCTCGCTCGCGGGGGCGGCGCTGGCCGGTGCGACCGCCCTGAACGCCTCGGCGGCCGAACGGCACGGGCGCACCGTGCGGTTCGCCACGTTCAACGCGTCCCTGAACCGCTCCGCCGAGGGCGCCCTGATCCGGGACCTGTCCACGCCGGACGACGCGCAGGCGCGCAACGCCGCCGAGACGATCCAGCGGGTCGACCCGGACGTGCTCCTGATCAACGAGTTCGACCACGACGACCAGGGCGCGGCGCTCCGCCTGTTCCTGCGGAACTACCTCGCCGTGGGGCACAACGGGGCGCGCCCGGTGCGCTATCCGTACCGCTTCACCGCCCCGGTGAACACGGGCGTCGCCACGGGCGTGGACCTCGACGGCAGGAACGGGGCCGTGACGACACCCGGTTCGGACGCCTACGGGCAGGACGCCTTCGGGTACGGCTGGTTTCCCGGCCAGTACGGGATGGTCGTGCTGTCGAAGCACCCGATCGACACGCGCGCGGTGCGCACCTTCCAGCGCTTCCTGTGGAAGGACATGCCGGACAACGTCATGCCCGAGGGCTACTACAGCGACGAGGCCCGGGCGATCCTGCGGCTGTCGTCCAAGAGCCACTGGGACGTGCCGGTGCGGATCGGCCGCGAGACCGTGCACTTCCTGGTGTCGCACCCCACTCCGCCCACCTTCGACGGCCCCGAGGACCGCAACGGCCGCCGCAACCACGACGAGATCCGCCTGTGGGCCGACTACATCGGCGGCCCGCGGCGCGGCGCCTACCTGTACGACGACCGTGGCCGGCGCGGCGGGCTGCGGCCCGGGGCGCGGTTCGTGATCGCGGGCGACCTGAACGCCGATCCGTACGACGGCGACAGCTACGACCACGCCGTGCGGCAGTTGCTGGAGCACCCGGCGGTGCACCCCGCCGCCACGCCCCCGGCGAGCGCGGGCGGGGTGGCGGCGGCCCGGCTCCAGGGCGGCGCGAACACCTCGCACCGGGGCGACCCGGCGTTCGACACGGCCGACTTCGGCGACACGGCCCCCGGCAACCTGCGCGTCGACCACGTCATCCCGTCCCGGGGGCTGATACCGGGCGCGAACGGCGTGTTCTGGCCGGCGCCGGGCGATCCGCTGTACCGGCTGGTCGGCGACGGCAGGACCGTCCCGACGTCGGACCACCGCCTGGTGTGGCAGGACGTACGGGTGATCTGACCCAGGGCGTCCGCGCCTGGATCAGCGCGTGCGTGCCTTGCTCAGCCCGTCCGCACCTGGATCAGCCCGTCCGCACCTGGATCAGCGCGTGTGTGCCGCTGGTGCGCCAGCGCTGGTCCTCCGCCGCGATCAGTTCCGCCTCGGTCCGGCCGTCGAGGCCGGTGATCACGTCGGACTTCAGGGTGCGCAGGGCGGCCACCGGGCCGGGGAAGTACGCGGTGACGTCCGTGAACGGCGTGGTCGGGGCCCAGAGCCGGTCGCCCACCAGGCGGCGGTAGTTGAGATCGCCCTTGACGATCGTGAGCGTCGCGGCGGCGAACTCCTCGCGCAGATCACCGGGCATGTCCGCGTACGGCAGCGGGGCGCTGGAGAAGGGGTGGGCGCGCAGAGTGAGGCGGCCGTCGGCGAGGGCGGACCACAGCTGCCGTCCGTACGCGGCGGCCGCTCCCCCGGCGCCGGTCAGCCGGCGCAGGGCGTCGACGACGTCGGCGGTCGTGGCGTCGGAGACGTAGTAGGGGTAGGGCTTGACGTGCAGGACGGCCTGCCCGATACGGCCGCTCGCCAGGAGGTGGGCGATGAGCAGCAGATCGGGCACGAGTTCGCGGCCCGCGTTGTCCGCGACCAGGCACAGCGTGCCCGGGCTCCGGCCCGCGGTGTCGAGCAGTGACCAGAGGCGGTCGCTGTCGTCGGCCACCAGGCCGGGGGCGGCGTCCGCGTCCCGGGCGCCTTCGGCGGAGAGGCGGAAGCCGAGGTCGGCGCGGTTGCCCCAGAGGGAGCCGTGGAGCAGGGCCCGTTCCTGTTCGGCGGCGGGCCGGCCGGCGAGGTCGTCGAGCGCGGCCAGTTCCTCGTCGGTCTCGGCGGAGTCGAGTTCGGCCCGTTTGAAGGGGCGGAAGGGGTCGATGCCCTGCCAGGGGCCGGGGCCGAAGTAGCCGACGGCCTGGAGCAGTCGGCGGTAGAACCAGCTCTCCGCCCACAGCCAGGGCACGTCGAACCAGGACCGGCCGGTGTGGGCGCGCAGCCCCCAGGACTCCCAGTGGTCCCGGTCGTGCGCGTCGGCGGGGAGCGGTTCGATCTCACCCTTGGTGCAGTTCGCCAGCAGCTCGTCGAGCGCGCGGTGCTGTGCGGGTTCGTACGGGAAGGCCTCGCGGACCTGCCGGATGATCGCGGGGTGCCGCTCGGCCAGCACGCTGTGCGGGAACGAGCCCGGCCGGTTGCCGAGGAGCACGGGCGCGGAGGGGGTGTCGGGCATGTGCCTCACCGTAACGCGCGTGCCCGGCGCGGCACCGCGAGCCCGTGGTGGCACCGTGAGCCCGTGGCGGCATCCGGTGCCCGTCGCGGTACTTGCGAGCCCGGCGCGGCACCGCGCGTGCCCCTCACGGCACCACGCGCGCCCTCGCACCGACCGAGCGCTCGGCGCCTGCCGTCACACCGGCGCGATCTCCCGCTCCAGCCGGGCCGCCAGGCTGAGGTAGCGGGCGCGGCGGGTCACCGGGACCAGGCCGCGGATGAGTATGTTCCACATCTCGGCCGTCCTGCGGGGCTGGCGGGCGACGGGCTCGCGGGAGCGGCCGACGACGCGGGTGCCGACGAAGAAGCAGACCAAGGAGTGGGCCACGACGTCGATGTCGATGTCCGGGTGGACGTCGGACTCCTTGACCGCGCCGACGAGCCGGGCCGTGACGATGTCCAGCCACTCCGTGAACGGATGGCTCAGCGGCGGCCGGGGCCGGATGCCGCCGGTGGCGAGCCGCAGGCCGGCCCGCAGCACCGGGTCCTCGACGGACATGCGGGTGATGCCGAACGTGAGGCGCATCAGCGCCTCCAGGGACGTGTGGCCGCGGTTGTCGGTCTCCGTCGCCAGCCGGCGGGCGGTGTGCGACTGGAGTTCGAGGATCGCGTGGGCGAGATCCTCCTTCGCCGCGAAGTGGAAGTAGAGGGCGCCCTTGGTGACTTGGGCGTGCTCCACGATGTCGCTGAGACTGGTCGATTCGTAGCCGCGACGGTCGAACAGGTCAGCGGCGGCCGTGATGATCGTCGAGCGGGTCTGCTCGGCTCGCAACTGCCTCACCATCGACTGAACTCTCCCGGGACGGAAATGAACGGGTCATGCCGTTTGTTTTTACCCCCCGTACACGATAACTCACCCTGAGACGGCGCTCATCACACCAGTGTGCCGGAGTACGGGTGCACATCCGGCAAAACAAGCGCAACTGGTGAAAGAAAACAGCGCGTTCGGTATCTAACTGTGGGGGTTGTACGGGCAGACGTAAAGGCGGGCCGGCCGGTGCCCCATCCGCACCGGCCGGCCCGCCCGTTCGCGGCCTGCCTCGTTCAGCGTTCCCGAGAGAGGTTCAGAAGGCTCAGAAGGTCAGCTTCCAGCCGTTGAGCGTGCCCGTGTCCTGCGCCGCGGTGTCCTGGACGCGCAGCTTCCAGGTGCCGTTGGCGACCTCGCTGGAGGCGTTCACGGTGTACGTGGTGTTCACGTTGTCGGCGGAGTCCGACGCGGCCGACTTCAGGCGGTACGTCGAGCCGTCCGGCGCGACCAGGTCGATGACGAGGTCGCCGCGGTAGGTGTGCGTGATGTCCACGCCGACCTGGAGGGCCGAGGGGGCGTTGCCGGTGCGGCCGGTGACGCTGATCGGCGACTCGATCGCGGAGCCGTTGTCCGGGATGGCGACGGCCGTGGTGCTGGAGAAGGTCGTGCCGGTCGACGTACCGCCCTTGACGGCCTGGACCGTCTTGGCGGCGTCCGCGAGACCGGCGCCGCAGCCGCCGGAGCAGGTGCCGGGCAGGGCACGGGCGTTGGCCTTGATGGCCGACTCGATCTGCGCCGGGGTGAGGGCCGAGTTGGCCGACTTCATCAGGGCGGCGAGGCCCGCGACGTGCGGGGTGGCCATGCTGGTGCCCTGGTAGTAGGCGTAGTTCTCCGTCGACGGCGTCTTGGTGCCGGAGTTCAGCGTGGACAGGATGCCGTTGGCGGTGGAGGTGCGGGTCTCGCCGCCGGGGGCCGCGATGTCGACGACCGAGCCGTAGTTGGAGTAGGAGGCGCGGCTGCCGGCGCGGTTGGTCGCGGCGACGGTGATGACGTTGCCGCAGTTCGCCGGGGACGAGCTGGAGGCGTTGGTGTTCTCGTTGCCCGCCGCGACGACGACCGAGGTGCCGCGGTTCACGGCGCCGTTGATGGCGCTCTGGGTGGCCGTGGAGCACGCGCCGCCACCGCCGAGGCTCATGTTGATGACCTTGGCGACGTTGGTGTTGGCGGGCACGCCGGAGACGGTGCCGCCGGACGCCCAGGTGATGGCGTCGATGATGTCGGAGTCGTAGCCGCCGCACTTGCCGAGGACGCGGATCGGGGAGATCTTCGCGCCGTAGGCGATGCCGGCGACGCCCTTGCCGTTGTTGGTGGCGGCGGCGATCGTGCCGGCGACGTGCGTGCCGTGCCAGGAGGAGTTGGACGCCGGGATGCCCGCGCCGCACTCATTGGCGTTGTACCAGTCGCCCGGGTCGGCCGGGTTGCTGTCGCGGCCGTTGCCGTCGACGGAGACGGCCGTGTCGGAGATGAAGTCGTAGCCGCCGACGATGTTCGCGGCCAGGTCGGAGTGGGCGACGTAGCCGGTGTCGATGACGGCGACGGTGACGCCGGTGCCGGTGGTGGTGTCCCACGCGGCCGGGACGTTCATGCCCGCGGTGGACTCGAACAGGTCCCACTGCTTGCTGTACTCGGTGTCGTTCGGGGTGACGGCCGTCGGCTTGTTCAGACGGTCCGGAACGACGTAGGCGACCTGCGGGTCGGCCTCGTACGCGGCGACCACGTCGGCGACGGACGCCCGGCTGGGGTCGGCGCCCAGGTCGACGAGGGCGGCACCGGTGCCGAGGCGGCGCTGGAAGTCGACGTCCTCGCCGGTCTTCTCCGCCTTGGACGCGGCGTCGGCGGCGGCGGCCTTGTTGGACTTGGCCTCGCTGGCGCCGGACTTGTAGCCGACGATGAGCCGCTCGGCCGTGGTGCCGGGGGCGGCCTCGGTCTGCGCGGCCGGGACGGCGGCGGGGCTGGGCGCGGACTCCTGGGCGACGGCGACCGAGGCGGGGGCAGCGGTCAGCAGGGCGACGGAGACGGCGGCGACGGATATCAGCTTCCGTCTGAGCTCTGGGGAGGTACGCACGGTCGTTGCCTTTCGTGGCCGGACTCCGGGCTGGGGCGGAGCGGCGGTGGAGTCGCTTCGTCGTCGAAGCGGAGGGGGGTGGTTCGAAAAGCGAAGAGCGACGCGATGGCCGGCCAGGCGCGAGTGGGGAGCGGACCGTTCGGGGTTACCTGTGGGTCAGCTGTGCTCGAACGATAGGCAAAGGGAAGGTCATCGGGATACGGGGGAAACCCTCGATCCGGCCGGCTCCCCACCCTCTATGGCGGGCCGTCGAGCGTGAATGGCCCCTTTTCGAACGGCTCGTGGCGAGGTGAACGCGCCGGGCCGGTTTCCCGTACTGCATGACCGACTGCTCCCATCCCGGCCGAGGAGACGCAGAGGCATGCCCCGTACGACCGCACACCGCACCGCGCTCGCGGCCGCCCTGGTGACTCCGCTGCTGGTGCCGCTGTGGGCGGCGGGCCCGGCGCGGGCGCACGGTGCGCCGACGGATCCCGTGAGCCGGGTGGTGGCCTGCTCCCCGGAGGGCGGTGACCGCGCGGGCTCGGCGGCGTGCCGCGCGGCCGTCGCCGCGAACGGCGCGCCCTTCACGGCGTGGGACAACCTGCGGGTGGCGAACGTGGACGGCCGGGACCGGCAGACGATCCCCGACGGCGAGCTGTGCAGCGGCGGCCTGCCCGCCTACCGGGGCCTCGACCTGGCCCGCGCCGACTGGCCGGCGACCGAGGTGGCGCCCGGCGCGAGACTGACCCTGCGGTACGTCTCGACGATCCCGCACACGGGCACGTTCCGGATGTACCTGACGAAGCCGGGCTATGACCCGGCCGAGCCGCTGTCCTGGGCCGATCTGCCCGAGAAGCCGTTCGCGGAGGTGACGGACCCGGCTCTGACGGACGGCGCGTACCGCATGGAGGCGACCCTGCCGTCCGACCGCGCCGGACGGCACGTGCTGTACACGGTCTGGCAGAACAGCAGCACACCGGACACCTATTACTCGTGCTCGGACGTGGTCTTCCCGGACCAGGAGGCGGAGAGGACCACGGAGAAGCCGGAGAACGCCGAGAAGACGGGGAACACGGAGAAGCCGGAGAACACGGGGAAGCCGGAGGAGACGCTGCCGGCCTCCGCGCCCGGCCGCCCGGCCTCCGGCCCGTCCACGCCCACGCTGGCGGGCGGCGCCGCGGCGGTGCTGGTGCTCACCGGCGGCGCCGCCCTGGCCGTCCGACTGCGACGGCGCTGAACCTGCGCAGGAGGGGCGTCAGTTGACGGTGACGGCGACGCCGCCCTTCGTCACCGGGGCGTACTTGGCGGTGAAGAAGGCGTTGCCGAAGCACAGCGACGAACCGGACACCTTGGTGAACTGCTGGTTGGTGAAGGAGATGCTGTTGTCGGCGTTGCTGGACGTGCCGGTGAGGCCGGGGGCCTGGTAGACGCAGGTGATCGTGCCGAGCAGGGTGCGCAGCTTGACCGTGGACTGGACGGTGGAGCCCGGGGCCGGGGTCACGGAGACGGTGCCGTCGGAGGACACGCTCGTGGTGTAGGGCAGGTTGTCGACGGTGATGCCGCTGACGCCGAGCACGCCCACGACGTTGGTGGTGCAGCCGCTGGTGTCGAAGCTGTGCGAGGTGAGGGACTCGGTGGCGGTGCCGGGCGCGGCCGGGTTGTCGGTGACGGTCGCGGCGAACGCCGACTTGGTGCAGGAGATGCCGCTGGTGCCGGTCGCGCTGGAGTAGAAGGTGGCGGCGGTGCCGCTCGCCAGGGACGCGTCGAGGACGTCGCCGACCGCGACGGCCGCGCCGTCGGCGGTGGTCAGGACGGGGGTGTCGGCCGCCGAGGCGGGGGCCGCGAGACCCAGGGCGGCGACGGCGGTGGTGAGGGCGAGGAGGGTGCGCGTGCGCATGCGGGTGTACCTCTTCTCTGAAGCGGGGGGTGAGGGTGGCGGACGCGCGTCGGCGTCCGCCGTCGCCGGCCCGTCACGCCTTCTCCGTACGTGACGGGCCGGGGACGGCAGGCCGGTGACCGGCCGGAGGCAGCCACGGGGACAGGCCTCCGGCCGGGCCGGGCGGGGGGTGGCGGGCGGCACGGCTGCCGTGCCGTGGGATTCGGACGCGGGCGATGGAAAGCCCGTGCGGACGCATCGGATGGTGAGGAGCCCGTGCGGGACGGGCGGTCCGGGACGCGCGGTCGGTGCCGCGCGGCGGATCCGGCGCCACGGATCCGGTGGGACGAGGAGAGTTGTAGACCTCGGCGTCCGTCAACGTCAAGGCTTTGCAAGGGAGTTGTGCGGGGCGTGAGCCTTCGCGGGTGCCGGTGGCTCACATGCGGCGCACAATCGACACTCTTTGTTCACACTTCCCTTGACCCTTCATGTAACCCCCGGTAACTTCCTGAACGGCTACTGCGGCGTAACGAGAAAGCCCTTGCAACCACCGGGAGTTGCGGGGAGACGTACGCACGCGGTCGGTGTCCGCGCCAGGGCAACGTGCCACCCCGATCCGCACTCGTATGCACCTGGAGCAGACATGACCTCCTCCGCCGAGCACACCCCCGAAAGACCGGACGGCTCCGTCGCCCCGGACGTCGGCGACGTCCCCGCGCGGCGCGGGCGGGTCCGGGCGCGCCGGGCCGCGGTGATGGCGGTGCCGGCCGCCGCGGTCGCCGCGGGCCTCGCGATCCTCACCGCCGAGGGGGCGCTGGGCGTGCAGTTCGCCATCTCCGGCATGCCGTTCACGGTCACCGCGACCGAGCTGAACGGCACCGGCTTCGCGCAGTTCGGCGGCCTGGACGAGATGGCCGAGGGCAGCCCCAACGCGGGTGACACCGGCGGTCAGGTGCTGGTCGTCACCTCCGTGATCAAGAACGCGACGCTCACCAAGCTGTGCCAGAGCGTGGACCTGGGCGGCACGAACCTGGTCATCCGGGCGGGAGAGGGCTCGCAGAAGGTCACCGCCAGCGATCTGACGACCGACTCGACCCAGCTGTCCGGCGACGCGGCGTTCAACAACATCGAGATCGGCAACGACGCCAGCACGCTCGACAAGGCCGGGCCGCTGGGCCGCGGCCCCAAGGGCGTCTTCAGCCAGCAGTCCGACACCGTGCACATCGCCAACCTGCGGCAGACCAACTACGCCACGACCGCCGGTGTGTTCAAGCTGCCCGGTCTGAAACTGGGCTTCAGCGGGTCGGGTTGCTGATGCCCGGCCGCGCACGCGGGGACCTCCGGCCCGCCTTCCGGCGGTGGCGGGCCGGCCGGCCGTTCTGGGGCGGGCTGCTGCTCGCCCTGGGCGGGGCCGAGGTGCTGCTCACCCTGAAGGCGTCCCTGGACGTCATCCTGCACGTCGGCATGCAGGGGCTGGCCGGCTATCTGCTCCCCGCCGTGATGCTGCTGTGCGGGCTGCTGGTCCTCTTCAATCCCGCCCAGCGCCTGTTCTACTCGGTGATCGGGGTGCTGGTCTCCCTGGGCACCTGGCTGACGTCCAACCTGGGCGGCTTCTTCGTCGGCCTGCTCCTCGGCGTGGTCGGCAGCTGCCTCACCTTCGGCTGGCTCCCGGACCAGGAACCGCGCGTCAGCCGCCGCAAGCGCCGGAAGGCGGCCCGGGCGGCGAAGACCGCGATCCCGGCACAGCCCTAGTCGGCATCCACGGGCGCCGCGGTCCGGGCCCGGTCCTGTGTCCCGGGTGCCGGGTCCGCGGCGTTCTCCTCCTTCAGCGCCTTGGCCTCGCTCTTGAGGATCCGCATCGAGCGGCCGAGCGAACGCGCCGTGTCCGGCAGTTTCTTCGAGCCGAACAGGACGATCACGACGATCGCCACGATCAGCAGGTGCCAGGGCTCCAGTCCGTTGCGCAGCACGTCATGCTCTCTCTCGTCTCGACAGTTGCTACATTGCGCAACTGTACAACCCCCGGGCGAGAGGCAAGCAGACGCCGATGACGGTGACCAGCAACCGCAGGACACAGCCGCCGCGGCACCGGAGCGGGGGTGCGGGCCGGGGCAGCCGGCAACTCCCGCGCGGCGACCGGCATCGCCGTACCGACGGCCGTCGCCTCGAAGGCGATGAGCAGCACGACGGAGACGATCCCGACACTCAACGCCC
>NZ_JBEYZD010000032.1:0-96413 GCF_040645895.1 Streptomyces olindensis
GCGTGCCGTACCTCGTGGACTCGCTCGGTCAGGTCGTCCAGCAGCCAGTCGAGCCCCTGGTTGTGCGCCATGATCCGATCTCCCCGTTTTCTCCCGGCGCGGACGTCTGGGAGTCCGAGGAGGACGTCTACTGGGGTCCCGAGACCACCTGGCTCGACGACAAGCGCTACACCGGCGACCGCGAGCTGGAGAACCCGCTCGGTGCGGTCCAGATGGGCCTCATCTACGTCAACCCCGAGGGCCCGAACGGCAACCCGGACCCGATCGCCGCGGCCCGCGACATCCGTGAAACGTTCCGCCGCATGGCGATGAACGACGAGGAGACCGTCGCCCTGATCGCCGGCGGCCACACCTTCGGCAAGACCCACGGCGCCGGCCCCGCCGACCACGTCGGCGCCGACCCCGAGGCCGCCTCCATGGAGGAGCAGGGCCTGGGCTGGAAGAGCACCTACGGCACGGGCAAGGGCGGCGACGCCATCACCTCCGGCCTGGAGGTCACCTGGACCGCCACGCCGACCCAGTGGAGCAACGGGTTCTTCAAGAACCTCTTCGAGTTCGAGTACGAGCTGGAGCAGAGCCCGGCCGGCGCCCACCAGTGGGTGGCGAAGGACGCCCCGGAGATCGTGCCGGACGCGCACGACTCCTCGAAGAAGCACCGCCCGAAGATGCTCACCACCGACCTGGCGCTGCGCTTCGACCCGATCTACGAGCCGATCTCCCGCCGGTTCTACGAGAACCCGCAGGAGTTCGCGGACGCCTTCGCCCGCGCCTGGTTCAAGCTGACCCACCGTGACATGGGCCCGAAGTCCCTGTACCTCGGCCCGGAGGTCCCGGAGGAGACGCTGATCTGGCAGGACCCGCTGCCGGAGCCCGAGGGCGAGCTCATCGACGCCGAGGACATCAAGACCCTCAAGACCAAGCTCCTGGAGTCGGGTCTGAGCGTCTCGCAGCTGGTGTCCACCGCGTGGGCCTCGGCCTCCACCTTCCGCGGCAGCGACAAGCGCGGCGGTGCCAACGGCGCCCGCATCCGCCTGGAGCCGCAGCGCGGCTGGGAGGTCAACGAGCCCGACGAGCTGGCCCAGGTCCTGCGCGTCCTGGAGGGCATCCAGCAGGACTTCAACTCCGGCGCCGGCGCCAAGAAGGTCTCCCTGGCCGACCTGATCGTCCTCGGTGGCTCCGCCGCCGTCGAGAAGGCCGCCAAGGAAGCCGGCTTCCAGGTGGAGGTCCCCTTCGCCGCGGGCCGTGTGGACGCGACGGAGGAGCACACCGACGCCGAGTCCTTCGAGGCGCTCGAGCCGACTTCCGACGGGTTCCGCAACTACCTGGGCAAGGGCAACCGCCTGCCGGCCGAGTACCTGCTGCTCGACAAGGCGAACCTGCTCACGCTGAGCGCCCCCGAGATGACCGTCCTGGTCGGCGGCCTGCGCGTGCTGGGCGCCAACTACCAGCAGTCCCAGCTCGGCGTGCTCACCACGACGCCCGGCTCGCTGACCAACGACTTCTTCGTGAACCTGCTCGACCTGGGCATCACGTGGAAGTCGACGTCCGAGGACCAGACCACGTTCGAGGGCCGCGACGCCGCCACCGGCGAGGTCAAGTGGGCCGGCTCCCGCGCCGACCTGGTCTTCGGCTCGAACTCCGAGCTGCGGGCCCTCGCCGAGGTCTACGCGAGCGACGACGCGAAGGAGAAGTTCGTCAAGGACTTCGTCGACGCGTGGGTCAAGGTCATGAACCTGGACCGGTTCGACCTGGTCTGATCACTCCCGCCTGACAGGACGCCCCGGGCCGGCCGGCCCGGGGCGTCCCGCGTCTCCTGAGGGATCGTCAAGTTCCGTTCAAGGTAAGAACATCACTTACCCAACTCTCACCATGAAACGGCAAGAACGGCGGCCGGGCCGGAAACCGGGCATACGTTCTGCTCGTGAACTCAGATTCCCCCTCCCACAGAGGCGCCGGCCGTGCACCGCACCCCTTCGCCGGTCCACGGCCGACCACCGGCGGCCCCGTCCGCCGCACCCTGCTGCGCACCGCGCTGACCGGGGCCGCAGCCCTCGGCGCGGGCGTCGGCACCGCCCGGCCGGCCACCGCCGCCCCCCACACCCCGGGCACCGCTGCTCCCCGGCCCGGCACCCCGGGCGAGGCCCTCGCGGAGCTGGCCGCGGGCAACCGCCGCTGGCGCGCCTACCGCGAACGCCACCCGCACGAAACCCCCGAGATCCGGCGGGCGTTGACGACGGCCCAGCACCCCTTCGCGGTCGTGCTCGGCTGCATCGACTCGCGCGTGCCCCCGGAGCTGGTCTTCGACCAGGGACTGGGCGACCTGATGACGGTCCGCACCGCCGGCGAGGTCCTCGACGAGGCCGTGCTCGGCAGCGTCGCCTACGGCGTCCTGGAGCTCGGCATACCCCTGGTCGTCGTCCTCGGGCACCAGTCGTGCGGCGCGGTCCGCGCCGCCGTCGAGGCCGAGGAGTCCGGCGGCCGTCTGCCCGCGCACATCCAGTACCTGGCCGACCAGATCAGCCCGGCCATCGACCACGGCAAGGAGGGGGACGCGCGGATCGACGCGACCGTGGACGCCAACGTCCGGCTCGTCCGCTCCCGGCTGGCCGCTGAGCCCGACCTCGCCGCCAAGGTCGACACCGGCCGGCTGGCGATCGTCGGTGCCCGCTACGAACTGACCAGCCAGGCCGTCCACCGCGTCGCCTGAGAACCCGCCCGGTCCGCCGCACACCACGGCGGACCGGGCCGACCCGTCACGCCTTGAGCGGGTTGTACCGCGCCACCGCCATCAGGTACCAGGCGGTCGCGCCCGTGTGCCGGTAGGGGTAGTAGCCGAAGCCGAACCCGGTGTCCAGCGGGCTGCTCGCGGACACCACGCCACAGCGCTCGGGCAGCGCCCCGCCGCCCACGGTCTGACCGGCGCCCAGCAGGTCCTGCGCCTTCTCGGCCGACGCGATCAGCCGCCGGGCGCGCGCCTCGTCCCCCGGCGCCCCGCGGTCCCGCAGGGCGAGCGCGAGGTGGGCCGTCCCCTCGAACCACACGCCGTTGCGGTCGGGCTTGGGCTGCCCCGCCGCGATCGGGGCGTCCTCGTCGGCGAGGAGGCTCGCCGAACTGAAGGTGACCCCCTCGTACGACTGCCCGGCGGGGACCGTGCTGTTCGTGCGGCCGGAGTGGTCCAGGACCGCCAGCTCGGCCGCGGCCCAGTCCAGCGAACGGGAGAAGCGGCGGGAGCCGAGCGCGAGATGGGTCCAGGTCTGGGCGTCCTCAGGAATCGGCGACTTGTTGACCGTCACACCGTCGTTGGTCCCGGTGTAGAAGAAGCCCCCGGACGGCTCCCACATGCGCCGCACGAACGCCTCGGCCCGCGCCCGCCGCTCCAGCCACACCCGGTCGCCGGTGAGCCGGGCGAGCCGGCCGAACAGGCAGACCAGGTCCGTGTTGTGCTCGGTCGAGGTGAACGGCAGCCGCTGGTTCGCCCCGTCCACCCCGAACTTGTAGCCGCCGAGCGGCTCGTCGGTCCGGCCGGTCCGCTCGATCCACTCGCCGATCCGCACGGCCCCCGTGAGGAAGCGGCGCGCTCCGGTGCGGCGGGCCAGGGCGCTCAGCGAGATACCCGCCCAGGCCATGTCGCCCACCGCCGTGCCGGTGAACCCGAACTGGGTACCGACGTTGACGGTGCCGTCCGGCCGTACGAAGCCGTCGGGCTGCGGCGAGCCGTCGTAGAAGGTGTACGGGCCGACGTTGTAGGCCTGCCGGAGCCTGCCGTCGTCGTACGCCGGGTCGTGGAGCTGGGCGTACAGCAGGGCGTCGCCCAGCGCCTCGGCCCTGGTCAGGCCGTTCGCGGTCCGGGCGGCGAGGTGCGCGAGGACGGCCAGGGCGTTGTCGTACGTGAACGCCGTGCTGAACAGTCCGGCCTGGTCGGTGTAGCTCTGGGTCAGACGGATGCCGCCCTGGTCGGGGTAGGCGTCCATGGCGGCGGCGAGGAAGGCGTGCCCCCGGTCCGGGGCCGAAGCGGGACGCGCCCCGGCCGGTCCGGCCGCCAGGGCCTGCCCCGAGCCGGCGGCGGTGAGCCCCGCGGCGCTGATGCCGAGTCCGGCCCCGATGAGCGAACGCCGGCTGAGCGCCGGGCCTTGTCTGCCAGTCATGGATCTCCCCTTGAGAGCGCTCTCAATCAGTGCGCGCTCATTGTGCTGGCGCCCCGATGCCGGGTCAACGCTCAGCTGGCAAAGGAGAGTTGCAGGGACAGGCGAACAGTGCGTGGCCTACTCGCACACGATCTCGTCACGCGGCGTGTAGTGCGTGCGGAACGGCTCCCGCTTCACTTCCCTGCCGTCGTTGTAGAAGACCCGCTCCACGGTGACGTCGAACCCTTCGAGCGGCGTCTGCGGCACGCACTCCTTGTCGTCGCTCACCTTCTTCTCGGGCTTCTTCACCTCGGTGCGGGGGCCCTTGACCGACTTGATCTCGTCGTACTTCCGGGTGCCGAGGAAGGAGACCGTCACGGAGGTGTCCGTGGACTCGGCCTGGATGTAGATCGCCTTGCCGGAGTCGTTGGTGAACCTCAGGTCCAGGCTGCCCCAGGCGACCGTCGCCTCGCGGCCCTCGGGGTACCGCTCGATGTAGAAGGAGTGCGCGCCGTGCTCCACGGGCTTGACCCCCGCGAAGAACAGCGCGTTGTACACCGTCGTCGCCACGGCCGAGACACCGCCGCCGGACGCCTTCTGGAACTTGTCGTCGAGGATGATGATGCCCTCGACGAAGCCGTTCTCCTCGGTGCGCTCCCCGACGGTCCGGTTGAAGCTCCACGTCTCGTCCGGCCTGACGAGGGAGCCGTTGATGAGTTCCACCGCCCGGCCGATGTTCCTGGTGCGGTACTCGGCGGGTTCGAAGTGGACGGTGAAGGAGGACATCTTCTCCGTCAGGCCCAGCTCCGCGGCGTTCTCGCGGGTCACCTCGGGCTGGATCGTGCGCACCTCCACCTCGCCGCGGCGGTCGGCACCCGACCGGGTGAGCAGCGGAAGCACCGCCTTGCCCAGCGCCTTGTCGGTGACCTCCCGGCCGGGTACGGCGTCCTCGGTGACCACGGCCCTGTCGCCGTCCGGCCGCAGCCTGGCGTTCTCGGCCGTGGTGGTCACCCCGTCCAGGGGGCCGGCGACGGCGGGGGCGGCGCGCAGCCCCTTCGCGTCGAGCTCCGGTCTCAGTGCGCCGTTGCCGTCCGGCCGCATGGCCAGGTGCTCGCCCAGCACCTTGGGGCCGACCGTGAACCGCTTGCCGGCCGCGGTGAGCGTGACGGGCGCCGACACGGCCGGCTCCGCGAACGTCCGCACCGCCCGCCGGACCTCGTCGGCCGTGACCTTCGGCCGCGTCTCGCGCGCGGGCAGGGGAGTGACCGCGTCGGCGTCACCGCGCAGGAAGGAGGCGCGCAGGGGAGCCACCGCGGCGTCCGCGTCGAGCGCGTGACCCGTGCGCGGCGCGACCTGCGTCACCCGCCCGTCCTCGAAGCCGACGGCGCCGTCCCGGACCTTCTGGTCGAGGTCCTTCGCCAGCCGCCCGAGAGCGGCCCGGGCCTTGCCCTCGTCGACGCGTACGACCGGCTCGACGGCGCCGCCCGAGCGGAAGAACCCCTCGAACACGCTGAGCGGGTCGTTGCCGGTGCGCGCCGCCCGGTCGACGGTCTCCCGGACGTCGTAGGAGAGCCCGGCGCGCCGCGGATCGACCGTGCCCGTCCGGTCGCCGACCTTCACCGTGAGCTCCCGGGAGGCGGCCGCGTCCAGCCGCCGCTCCAGCTTCCGCACCGCCTCCGCGCGGCTCAGCCCCCCGATCTCCACGCCGCGCACGGTCGTACCGGAGTCGATCTCCCCGCCCGTGAGCAGCAGCCCGGCCAGATACAGACCGCCGACCCCGACGGCGAGCGCGCCACCGGCCAGGGCGAGGGGCGGGAGGGACGTGATGCGCGGGACGGAGGCTATTCGGGGGCGCATGGGTCTCCTGGAGATCGAATACGAGGGTGCACCCGATGACGCGACGCTGCTGCGGGCAAACACATCAAGCTATGCACATCCGGGCGGCAAACCGGTATGTCCCAGACCACTTATGTCCGAGATCACGCCCGGACCGGCCGGACGGCCCGCCCTTCGTGGCACGGCCACAGAGTGGTAACGGCGAACAACTGTCCGGTGGTTGGCGCCGTCTAGGCCACCATGAAGATCTCTTTCCTGATCCACAACGCCTACGGAATCGGAGGCACCATCACCACCACGTTCAACCTGGCGGGAGCCCTCGCCGAACGGCACGACGTGGAGATCGTCTCCGCGTTGCGCCACCGGGAACACCCGACCCTGACCCCGGACCCCCGGGTGCGACTACGGGCCCTGGTGGACCTGCGCAAGGAGGCCGACCACCCGCTGCACGGCAGACCGGCGAAGATCTTCCCGCCCGCCGAGTACCGCCACCGCCAGTACAGCGAGCTGACCGACCAGCGCATCGGCGCGTGCCTGGAGGCGCTCGACGCCGACGTCGTCATCGGCACCCGCCCCGGGCTCAACGTGCACATCGCCCGCCAGGCCCCGCGTCACGTCCTGCGCGTCGGCCAGGAGCACCTCACGCTCGACAACCACCCGCCGCGGCTGCGCACCGCACTGCGCCGCGCTTACCGCGACCTCGACGTCGTCACCACCGTGACGGAGGCGGACGCCGCCGCCTACCGGCGCAAGATGTGGCTGCCCGGCGTCCACGTGGAGGCCCTCCCGAACAGCGTCCCCGACCCCGCCCTGCCCCCCGCGGACGGCGACGCCAGGATCGTCGTCGCCGCCGGCCGGCTGGTCCCCGTGAAGCGCTACGACCTGCTCATCGAGGCGTTCGCCCAGGTCGCCGCCGCGTTCCCGGACTGGCAGCTGCGCATCTACGGCAAGGGCGACGAGGAGCCCAGGCTGCGGCAGCTCGTCGAACGGCTCGGCCTGTGGAACAACGTCTTCCTCATGGGGGCCGCCACCCCCATGGAGGCGGAGTGGGCCAAGGCCTCGATCGGCGCGGCCGCGTCCGACTTCGAGCCGTTCGGCATGACGATCGTCGAGGCGATGCGCTGCGGACTGCCCGTCGTGAGCACCGACTGCCCGTACGGCCCCGGCGAGATCATCCAGGACGGAACCGACGGCCGGCTGGTGCCGGTCGGCGACCGCGACGCCCTCGCCTCGGCCCTGCTGGAGCTCGTCGGCGACGACGAACGCCGCCGCCGCATGGGCCGCGCGGCCCTGGAGAACGCGCGCCGCTACGCCCCCGGCCCCGTCGTCGCCCACGCCGAACGCATCCTCGACGAGGCCGCGACGGCCAGGACCACAGGCCGACGGCCCGCCCCTGCGCGGGAGAACCGGACCGGCGGCCCGCTGACCGGCCGAGGCCACGCCGCCCGCGACGCGGCCCACGCCCTGGCGAGCGGCGTACTGCGCCGGATCCGCGAGGCACGGCGATGAGCGCGCCGGAACGGACGACCATGACGACGACGAGCACGCCGGAAGGCACCACGATGGGCACGCCGCACGACACCCAGCCGCGCACCGACTGCGCGATCGACCCGGACGGCCGGATCACCTTCCGCCTCCCGCCGGTCCCCACCGCCCGCCCCCGGCTGCTCCTGCGGCTGCGCCCCAAGAAGGGCCGCCCCGAGACGCACCGCCACCTCCTCGACCTGGCGCCGGACCCCACCGGGACCCACCTGCACGCCGTACTGGAGCCGGACCCGGCCCTCGCCGAAGGCCGCTGGGACGTCTACCTCCTGCCGGAACCGGAAGCCGAACGCCGGCGGCTGCGCCCGGGCCTGCGGGACCTGCGCGCCCTCGTCGACGGGCACCTGCGCGACCGGTCCGCGCCGGTCGCCGTCCGGATCCCGTACGCCACGAAGGACGGCTTCCTCGCCCTGCGGGCCTGGCTGCGCACCGCCCACGCCGAGGCCCGCGCCATCGACGTCACGGACCGGGCGATGACGGTCACCGCCCGCCTGCACGGCGCCGGACTCCGCGAGGACGCCACCGTGCGCCTGCGCCTGCGCGGCACCGACACCGTACGGTGCCTCCGCCCGCGGATCGACGACGACGCCAAGGGCTTCTCCTTCACCGCCGGACCCGAGGACCTGGCGGCCGACGGCGAGGGTGCGGACCGGATCTGGGACGCCTTCGTCCGGCCCACCGCCGACGCCGCGCCGGTCAGGATCGGCCGCCTGCTCGACGACGTCGCGGACCGCAAGCACGTGTACGTCTACCCGGCGGTCACCCGGAACGGATCCTCCCTGCGCCCCTACTACACCGTCGACAACGACCTCGCGATCGAAGAGAAGAAGCCGCATTCCCCGAAATGCCCGAAATGAAAATCCATGGGGCTTCGGATGGTTATTTCGGTGGCGGGAAGCGACAGCCATGTGTGGATTCTGTGCAAAGCGGCGGCAAAAAGGTCAGGCGCTCGACTTCAACGGCCGCAAACCGGAAGGGGACTTGCGGCAATAACCAAACTCAAGTACTAGATGAATCATGAACCTGTTCAGCCGCGTCGTGCCGTCCCGCCGGCAGGCGCCGACCGTCCCCCCACAGCGCCCCGGCGGCGCACCGGCTTCCTCCACCGCCGTGCTGACGGACCCCAGCCTGGCGAATCTCACCGGTGAATGGGTCGTCGACCCCGCGCACAGCAGGATCGGCTTCTCCGTCCGGCACGCCATGGTGACCACCGTGCGCGGTTGTTTCCTGGAGTACGAAAGCCGGCTCTACTTCGACGCGTACGATCCCACCCGGTCGCGGGCCGACATCACCCTGTTCACCTCCAGCGTCGACACCGGAGTGGAACAGCGTGACGCCCATCTGGTCGGCCGCGACTTCCTCGACGCGGCCACCTATCCGCGGATGCGCTTCACCAGCACGGCGGTGGAACACACGGGCACCGACCTCTACCGCATGTCGGGGGAGCTCACCATCAAAGGAATATCCCGCCCCGTCGTACTGGACATGACCTACATCGGACACGTCACCGACCCCTTCGGCTACGACCGGGTCGGTTTCGACGGCACCACCACCATCAACCGCTCCGACTGGGGCCTGACCTACAACAGCAGGCTGGCCGAGGGAGGCGCGATGGTGAGCGAGAAGGTGCGCCTGCAGCTCGACATCGCCGCCATCCGCACGACACCGTCCTCCGGCTGACGGAGGCGCCTCAGGACACGGACCCGGCCCCGGCCACGACACGGAACGTCGCCGGGCCGACCGTGAGCACCCCGTCGCTCAGGGGCGTGCACCGCACACCGCCCCGGCCGCGCAGGGCCCGGTGGGCGCCCGGGCCGATGGTCACGTCCATCCAGGCGCAGGGCCGGGCGGGGCGGTTCACCGCGAACACCACGGGCCCGGTGCCGCAGTCGAGGGCGATCGTCGCGCCGACGTACGCGTCGATGTCGACACCCCTGAGCAGGACGTTCCGGCGGGTGTGCCGGAGGTCGGCGCCCGGGGGCAGGCCCTCCGAGGCCATCATGGTGACCGCCGCGTTCCGGTGGGCGGGCCGGGCGTAGTAGCGGTCGCCGACGAGTCCCAGGTCCCGGCGTACCTCCACCCGGGGGACACGCTCGTCGGACGGGCCGGGGGAGGGGCCGTCCGACGGCCGTCCGGCCAGCCGGTGCGCGGGCGACACCAGCAGTTCCAGCACCTCCACCTCGGTCATGGCGCCACCCTACGGCGCGGCGACCGCGCCGGGCCGTGCGCCCGTCGGCCCGGCCGGCGCGAGATGCCCCGGCCCGTCACTCGTCCCGCCTGCGCCCGACCCTCTCGTCCGCCGGCGGGGTCCGGCCGTCCGCCGCCTCGCCCGCGGTCAGGTGCTCCAGCACCTCCACCAGTTCCTGGCACGCCCGTTCCACGGAGCGCCGCGTGTTGATCTGCTCGGTGATCACGGCCGACAGGATCAGGGCGGTCAGGGCCATCGCCCCGTTGAAGGCCTGCAGCTTGATCATCACCTCCACCCTGGTCAGCCGTTCGAACGGCCCGGACCGGTCGGTCGCCGCCACCGTCGCCATGACCGAGGCGAACAGGGCGCACAGCATGCTGCCCGCCAGTTGGAAACGCAGCGCCGCCCAGATCAGCAGGGGATAGACGAGGAACAGCAGGCTGACCGAGCTGTGCGCGGCCAGCGGAACGACACAGCACGCGATCAGCGCCAGGCCCGACGCCTCCTTCCAGCGCGACAGCCGCAGCGGCAGGCGCACCCGGTACAGCAGGAGCATGACCGGCGTGACGATCAGGACGCCCATCGCGTCCCCCACCCACCAGGCCAGCCACACCGCCCAGAAGCTCGGCCAGTCGAGCCGGCCCGTGCCGATCAGGAGGCCGGCGCCCACGGTCGCGCTGATCAGCATGGCGGTGAACGCGCCGAGGAACACCAGGGCCAGACCGTCCCGCAGTCGCGCCAGGTCGGTGCGGAAACCGGCCCGGCGCAGCAGCAGGTACCCGACGATCGGCGCGGCCGTGTTGCCGGCCAGGACGCCGAACGCCGAGGGCCGCAGGGAGGTGAGGGACAGGATGACGAGGAAGGCGCCCAGGGCGATCCCCGGCCAGCAGCGCAGCCCGAAGATCAGCAGGAAGGCGACCGAGACGCCGGTGGGGGGCCAGACGGGCGTGACGACCGCGCCCTCGACGACCAGTTCCCGCAACAGGCCCAACTGCCCCGACACGTAATAGCAGGCCGCGACGGCCAGCGTCTGCAGAGCGAGGACGACCGGCGTGCGCAGATCCTGGCTACCCACCACAGCAGCCATGAGACACCGGGGCCGCCGCGTCGGCGAGGCGGGAGCGCGGCCCTGCGGCCCTATGGCTGAGCTTCGGGGCCGTCGAGTCCGACCACCAGGACGGCGGCGTCGTCCTCGTGCCCGACCCGCTCGGCGCCCTTGATGACGGCGGCCGCGAGCGCGTCCACGTCCATGCCCGCCACCGCCGCGATGCCCGCGAGCCGGGTCACCTGGTCCAGGCCCTCCTCGAGCCGCATCGACGGCCCCTCCACGACACCGTCCGTGAGCAGGACGAACACGCCGCCCGTGGTGAGCTCGTAACGGGTCACCGGGTACGGCGTCCCGGCCTGGATCCCCAGGGGCGGGCCGCCCTCGTCCTCGGTGACGCCGGACTTCCCGTCGGCGGTGGCCCAGACGCAGGGCAGATGCCCGGCCCGCGCGCTCTCCAGCACGCCGGCGCACGGGTCGAGCCGCATGTAGGTGCAGGTGGCGAACAGGTCGGAGCCCAGCGACAGCAGCAGGTCGTTGGTCCGGGCCAGGACCTCGCCCGGCTCGCTGGTGACGGAGGCCAGGGCCCGCAGCCCCGCCCGCACCTGCCCCATGAAGGCGGCCGCCTCGATGTTGTGGCCCTGGACGTCACCGATGGACAGCCCGATCCGGCCGTCGCCGAGCGTGAAGGCGTCGTACCAGTCGCCGCCCACGTTGAGGCCCTGGCACGCGGGCGTGTACCGCACGGCCAGATGCAGCCGCCGGGCGACGGGCAGGTCCCTCGGGAGCATGCCGCGCTGCAGCGCGATGGCCAGCTCGAGGCGGGACCGCTGCATCTCGGCCTGCGCGCGCGCCTGCGCCGTCAGGGCTCCGAGCCTGGTCAGCAGTTCGTCGCCGTCGTCCGTGGTGCCGGTGCGGAACATGGATCACTCCGGCGAGGATGGCCACGGTCGGTGACGATCCTCGAAGGCAAATCATCCAATTTACGTCCATAGGATGATACTCAGCGGAAGGGGTCGGCGACGACTCACGCGGTCCGGTCACACCGGACCTCCCGGGCCGCCACCCGCGTGCCCCCGCCCCGGGCGTCCGCCACGGCCTGCCGCAGCAGCCGGGTGAGCCGCTGATCGGCGTCGGGCGCGGCGCACAGCACCCGGAGCGCGTGCTCGAGGCAGCGCCGCCCGGGCCCGCGCCACCACAGCACATCGGCGACGCGTCCCGGCAGCCCGCCCGCCGGGGCCTGGGCGAGCCGCTCGGCCCGACGGCGGCACGCGCGGCTCTCCCGCGCCAGACGCCGGGAGGCGGGCCGCGTCGGACGGGCCGCGTCGACGACCGCGCCGACGAGCAGCGGCGCGTACGCCCGGCCCTCGGGGCGGGCATCGGCCAGGTCGGCGGCCAGCGGCCACAGGGCGAGCCGGGCGGCGTCCGACACGCTGTCGTTGACCGCCCGCGCCAGCGCCGCGAGCGCCGGGTGCGTACCGGCCGGGCTGTCGGTGAACCGGCCGGTGGCCAGCAGGGCGGCGGCCTCCATCAGACAGGCACCGTCGTCGGGGTGCAGATGGGCGAAGCGCCCGGGCATCGGAAGCCCGTCCGGAGCGACGGCACGGGACCGCTCGGGCGACGGGCGCGGAGGGAAGGCGATCATCGACGGCCTCCGGCTGGGTTCACAGGCCGGTGACGGCGTGCAGGAGCAGGTACATCGCGGCGGCGGGGATCCCCGCGCCGGGGAACGTGAGGATCCAGGCGGTCACGATGGAACGGGCCACCTGCCAGCGTACGGCCGAGGCGCGCTTCGTGGCACCGGCACCCAGGATGGCCGCGGTGATCGTCTGCGTGGTGGAGATGGGCGCCTTCACGAGGAACGCCGTGGTGTACAGGACGGCCGCGGCGGCGGTCTCCGCGGCGAACCCGCGCGGCGGGTCGAGGTGCACGATGCGCCGTCCGAGGGTGGTGATGATGCGGCGGCCTCCGCTGTAGGTCCCGGCGGCCATCGCGGCCGCCACCGCGACGATCACCCACACCGGGACGGAGAAGTCGTCCTGCCACCCCGCCGTGACCAGGGCGAGCACGATGACGCCCATGGTCTTCTGCGCGTCCTGCAGCCCGTGGCCCAGCCCCATGCCGGCGGCGGAGACCGTCTGCGCCATGCGGAACCGGCGCGTGGTGGCCCGGGGCGAGGCGCGGCGGAAGGTCCACAGGATGAGCGTGTGCAGCGTGTATCCGAGAGCCACGCCGACCAGCGGGGACAACAGCATCGGCAGCAGGACCTTGTCCACGATGCCGGACCAGTGCACCGTGGCGGAGGCGGCGAGCGCGGCGCCGACCAGCCCGCCGATCAGGGCGTGCGAGGACGAGGTCGGCAGCCCCCGCCACCAGGTGAAGACGTTCCACCCGATGGCGCCGATGAGCGCGCACAGGACCAGCAGCAGGCCCGACACCTCCTCGGGCGCGCCGATGATGCCGCTGCCCACGGTCTGGGCGACACCGGTCCCGAGGAAGGCGCCGCAGAAGTTCATCACCGCGGCCATCGCCAGAGCCACCCGCGGCGTCAGCGCCCGGGTGGAGATCGAGGTGGCGATCGCGTTCGCGGCGTCGTGGAAGCCGTTGGTGAAGTCGAACGTCAGCCCCACGATGATGATGAGCACCACCAGAGTGAGCTCCATGACCGGTCACCTTTCGCCGCGCGCCCGCACGGTTCCATCGTGCGCCCGGCAGCCGGACGGGGGCTGGGCGACTACGCCACGCGGGGCCAACCCGCGCCGGGAACCCGGCGACCGGCCCGCCCGCACGACCAGGAGCGAATGACCCGCTTTACGGTGTCCTGGTGCGATCTGTTCCCACCTGGGCCCTGGTGTCGTCGGGGTGTGCGCCTGTCGTCCTGATCATGGGCTGGCTGGTGGCCGCGTCCTTACAGGGCCCGGCCTACGACCCGGCCGCCCAGACGATCAGCGTCCTGGCGGCGCCCGGAGGCTCGGGCTACTGGGTGATGACAGCCGCGTTCATCGCCCTGGGCGTCTGCCACCTGCTCACCGCCTGGGGGCTGCGCCCGGCCGCGACCGCCGGACGGGTGGCCCTCGCGGCCGGCGGCGGCTCGGCACTGGCAGTGGCCCTGGTCCCGGCCCCGAGCAGCGGCGGCTCCCTCAGCCACGGCTCGGTGGCCGCCGTCGGCTTCGTCCTCCTGGCCGCCTGGCCCGTCCTGGCCGCCCGGACCAGCGGCACCGTGCCCTGGGCCCTGCGGCCCCTGCCCTCCCTCGGCGCGACCGCGGTGATGGCCCTCGGCGCGGCGTGGTTCCTGATCGAGCTGCACCAGCGGGGCGCCCCGGGGGCCGCCGAGCGCGCCGTGACGACGATCCAGTCGGTCTGGCCGTTCGTGGTCGTCCTCTCCTGCTTCCAGAGATCGGCCCCCGAGGGGAATCCGGCGTGATCGGTGCGGTGTAGGTGCGGTGTAGGGGCGTGTTTCGTACGCGATACGTGCGCTTCGCGATACGGTGCCGGGCAGGAGGTACTGCATGTCCGAGCTGTTCGACGCGGTCGACGCGCTGGTCGCTTCCCGTTCCCCCCTGCCGCCGCCGGCGGAGCGCAAGCGCCTGCGGCAGGCGCACGGGCTGACGCTCGACGAGGTGGCCACGGCCCTGCGGGTGCGGCGCGCGACACTCAGCGGCTGGGAAGCCGGCAAGACCGAACCGCGCCCGCCGGAGCGTGACGCGTACGCCCGCCTGCTGGAACAGCTGGGCCGGCTCTACCCCGCCGGCCCCGACACGGCCGCTCCCGGACCGGACGCGGCTGCTCCCGTACCGGACGCGGCTGCTCCCGCACCCGAGGCGGCCGCTCCCGCACCGGACACGGCCGCTCCTGCACCGGACACGGCCGGCACGCCCTCCGACGCGCAGGACGCCCCACCGGCACGGGAGCAGGCGGTGGTCCCCGGGGCACGCCCGTCCGTCCCGCCACCGGCGACGCGGCGCCGAGACGCCGAGCGGACGGCGCGGCCGAGCCCCCCGCAGCCCGGCACCGACCGGTTCGCGAACGGGCCGCTGCTGGTCCTGGACGCGGACTCCGAACGCCGGGTGACCGGCTACGGCGTCGGCGGCCTGATGCTGGACGTCCCCGCCAAGTCGCTGCCCGCCCTGGTGGAATGGACACTGACCGAAGCGCGCCTGGGTGCCCCGCGGCTGCACGGCAGCGGCAAGGACGCCGACCCGCTGCTGGTGCTTACCGAGTCCGCGTTGCGGCGCTACGGCCTGCCGGTGCGCCTGTCGGAGCAGGAGCGGCTCGCCGGGCGGCTCCCGGACGGCCACAAGGCCGTCAAGCAGCTCCACAAGGCCGACTGGCAGCTGACCCAGCGCGGCTTCGGCCCCTGGGCCCGGGTCTACCGCCCCGCGGAGGGCCGCCTGCGGCAGTGCGTGCAGGTGTGCGTCCCCTCCTGGAACGCGCTCGACCCCCGCACCTGGGGCGGGGCCGCACAGCTCGAACCGGCGGAACTGGCCCGCGTGCTGGGCGCCTACGCGGTGCGGGTGATGACCCCGCGGGGCTCGGCGGCCGTCACGGGCCTGGAGCTGATGACGGCGATGAACCCGCCGACACGCGCCGGCGAGCCGGACGAGTCCGGCCGGCGGCACAAGGAGCACCGCCCCGGCTCGCTGGGGGAGCGGCCGATCGACTGCGCCCCCTGCGAAGCCCCCGACGGCCATCCGCTGCTCGCGCACCTGCCCCGCTTCCACCAGCGCGGTCCGCGGGAGATGCTGCTGGAGGAGGCCTACGACTGGGCGCGGCAGCTGACCGACGACGAGTGCATGCGGCGCCACCTCGTCGGCATCGACGTCAACCTCGCGTTCGGGGCCGCCGCCAACGGCGCGGTGGTCGGCCTGGCCACCCCGCCCGTGCACGTCACCCGCCCCGCCTTCGACCCGACGCTGCCGGGCTCCTGGCTCGTCGACCTCTCCCACGTCGACCTCTCGCGGGTACAGGTGGGCAAGCGGTGGCAGCAGGTGCGCGGCGAGCTGCTGCCCAACCCGTTCACCCCGACGGGCGAACAGCCCTCGGGACCGGCCTGGTACGCGACGCCGACGGTCGCCTACGCGGTGGAACTGGGCTACGACGTCCAACCCGTCGAGGCCTGGGTCCGCGAGGAGAAGGGCAGGTTCCTCGACGGCTGGTACAAGCGGCTGCGCGACGCCTACGTCGAGACGATGAGCGACCTGGGCGTGGGCGAGAAACTGCCGCCCGCGGAGTTCCTGGAGGCCATGGACGGCCACCGGCAGCGCGATCCGGAGATGGCCATGGTCCTGGACGCGGTCAAGTCGACCGTGAAGGGCGGTATCGGCAAACTCCGGGAGAGGGCGCGCGGCGGCGGCTGGAAGCCGGGGCAGCCCTGGCCGGCCCTGTCCCGGCCGACGTGGCGCCCCGACATCCGCGCCACCGTCATCTCCCGGGCCCGCGTCAACATGCACCGCAAGATGCTCAACCTGGCCGCCGCCACCGGCCGTTACCCCGTGGCGGTACTCTCCGACTGCGCCGTCTACGCCGCCGACGGCCCGTCCCCGCTGGACGTGCTGCCCTACGGCGCCGACGGCAGGACGGTTCCCGGCTCCTTCCGGATCGGGGTGTCGCCCGGCATGGTCAAGCACGAGGGCACGCAGACCACGCTGTGGGCGGAGGAAGTGCGCGAGAAGTACGGCGAGGACCTCAACCTCGCGCGCTACATCAAGACGGGCGAGGTCGCCGCCGGGGACGACGGAGAGTAGAGGGGGAGGACCGGTGGACAGGGTCGGCGACGGTCTGGACGCCGCGCTGCGGAAGGCGTTCACACGCCCCGTCCCGCGCAGCGCGGGAGCGCGGATGCGGTTCCTGGTGCGGCAGTTGAAGGGCACCGGGCCCGTGGCGGAGCTGCTCGGCGTCACCCGGCGTACGGTCGAGCGGTACGTCCGGGACCAGATCAGACACCCCCGCCCCGAGCTGGCGCAGCGCCTGGAACGCGAGGTCGTCGCGCGGTGGCAGCCCAGGGTCAGGGCCCAGGCCAGACGGGCCGCCGCGACCACGGCCGGCATCGTCCTCGACACCCGGGCCCGCTTCGGCTACACCGCCGCCCCCGGCAGCACCGACGACGCCCGCCTGCGCCACCTCACCGTGGCCCTGCCCCCCGAGTACGCCGCCCGCCTGTTCGACACGCAGGAATCCGGCGGTACGGAACAGCAACTGCGGGACATCGCGGCGGAGGGCCTCCAGGAGATCTACTTCAAGGACCGCGGCCGCCGCGCCCAGGGCCTGCTGGTGGAGTTCACCGACGTGGAGCACCTCGAGTTCGACCTGTGAGTGCGTGTTTTCTGAACTCGGCAGTGCACCGCGACCTAGTGCGGGCGAAGAACCGCAGGCCACACTTGGGTGTCCCGTCCTCGGCATCGACCCGCGCATCGGCAGCGGCGCCGACCAGGCCGCCACCCTCCTGCGCGCCGCCGAGAAGATCAACGAGACCCGCACCGACGTCGCCCTGAACCTCATCACCCGCTCCCTGGGCGATCGCCCCATTCAGGGCGCCCGGGTCACCGTGGGGCGTCGTACGCCGCATCGAAGAACTGCGCCTAGCTGACGCGGGTAGTCGCTCACCTGTCGGCCCGGGCTATACCGCAATATCCTGTCGAGCAGGTCGTGCGCCGGCACAAGACCCTGGGCGTGTTCGTGCCCCTGTGGCGTCCCAGCCCGTGCAAGAACTCCGAGTGCCAGGCGTACGAGGCGGAAGAGGCCGAGTCGGAGCCTGTCCTCACGACGGAGAGCGGACCGGCGGTCGACAGGGCCAAGCAGCGGGACGCCTGACGATCTTCCCGCGAGCGTGAAAAATTTCCGCGAGCGTGTAGAGAAGCGCGGGCCGGCTCCGACGTCCCCTGTGAGAGCCGCCCACCACGGGCGGCCCGAGCCGAAGGAGCGGACTCATGAAGTACCTGGTGATGGTGCAGGGCACGCAGGCGGACTACGAGGCCCAGGCCGGCAAGCCCGCCGCCGGTCTCCCGGCCTGGAGCGACAAGGACATGGAGGCGATGTTCCAGCACATGGGGGCGATCAACGACGACCTCGCCGAGACAGGCGAGTTCATCGATGCCCAGGGGCTGGCCGAGCCTGCCAGGACCCGCCTCGTCAGCGCCGACGCGGACGGCAAGCCCGTGATCACCGACGGGCCGTACGGTGAGACCAAGGAAGTGATCGCCGGTTACTGGCTCCTGGAGTGCGAGAGCCTGGAGCGGGTCACGGAGATCGCCGCGCGGGTCACCCAGTGCCCCGTTCCCGAGGGAGCGAACACGTACCCCGTCGTCATCCGGCCGCTCGGCGAAGTGTGAGCAGGGGAGACGTTTGAGACGTACGAGCGAGGTCGAGGACCTGCTGCGCCTGCACGCGCCGCAGGTCCTCGGCGCGCTTGTACGCCGGTACGGGCACTTCGACGCCGCCGAGGACGCCGTACAGGAGGCGCTGCTGGCAGCGGCCGGGCAGTGGCCCGAGTCGGGGGTCCCGGACAATCCGCGGGGCTGGCTGATCAGGGTCGCCTCGCGGCGGCTCACGGACGCGCTGCGCAGTGATCAGGCGCGGCGGCTGCGTGAGGAGAAGGCGGCGGCGCTCACACCGCGCGACGCCTTCACCGCGCCGCCGCCCGGGCCCGATCGCGCGCCCTCCGAGGACGACACGCTGACCCTGCTCTTCCTCTGCTGCCACCCGGATCTGCCCCCGCCCGCCCAGATCGCGCTGACGCTGCGGGCCGTCGGCGGTCTGACGGCGGCCGAGATCGCCCGCGCGTATCTGGTGCCGGAGGCGACGATGGCTCAGCGGATCAGCCGGGCCAAGCAGCGGGTGAAGGGCACGCGTTTCAGCCGCCCCGATCACTGGGAGGAGCGGCTGCCCGCCGTCCTCCATACGCTCTACCTGATCTTCAACGAGGGCTACACGGCCACCTCCGGAGCCTTCCTGCAGCGGGCCGAACTCGCGGGCGAAGCCATCCGGCTGGCCCGTATGGTGCACCGCCTGCTGCCCGGCGACTGTGAGGTCACCGGCCTGCTCGCCCTGATGCTCCTCACCGACGCCCGCCGCGCCGCGCGGACCGGGGCGGGCGGCGAACTGATCCCCCTCGGCGAGCAGAACCGCGGGCTGTGGGACAAGGCGGCGATCGAGGAGGGCGTGGCCCTGGTGACCTGGGCTCTGTCCCAACGCCGCCCCGGCCCGTACCAGTTGAGGGCCGCGATCGCCGCCGTCCACGACGAGGCGGACTCGCCCGACAGCACCGACTGGCCCGAGATCCTCGGCCTCTACGACGTCCTCGTCCACCTTGTCCCCGGCCCTGTCGAACGCCTCAACCGTGCCGTGGCCATCGCCATGGTCCACGGGCCGAAGGCTGGCTTGGCCGAACTGGACGCGCTCGCACCGGAGTTGACCACAGGCCACCGCCTGGACTCGGTCCGCGCCCACCTCCTGGAACGCGCCGGCGACCCCGAGGCTGCCCGAGCCGCCTACGAGTCAGCCGCCGCCAAGACCCTGAGCCTCCCCGAACAGCGCTACCTCCGGGCCCGTGCGGCCCGCCTCGGCACCATCACTTGACGTGCCGCTCATGCCCGAGCTGACGCACATCACCGAACGCTCCCTCCGGGACGCGGCCCACGGGCACGGACGAGATGCCGACGCGTGGCCGCACTCTCCAGGAGGAGGGCTTCATCCATTGCTCCACCCGCGCCCGGCTCCCGCGCGTGGCGGCCTTCCTGGACGGCTCGTAAGAGAGCCCGGATGACCTCAGGGGCCTGGTCATCGCCCCGGAACGGCTCGGCGTGCCGGTGAGGTACGAGGCCCGGAGCCGGGCGGCGAGGAGTTGTATCTACGGGCCGATACCTAGGGCCCGGGCGGCGGCGTCCTGGATGTCGAGCGCGTCGAGCAGGGGCTGGACGTTCACTGTTCATCCAGCGCCCACAGCCCCCGCACGCGCCGTCGGGAACGACGCACGCCCGCCGACGCCCCGACCGCGATGCATCGCCGGTCCACACGGTCGCGTGCCGGCGACCGTCCCTGCTTCCCGCGCCCCTGGCGCGCGCCCCCGCGTTCCGCCGACTGTCGGTCCTGCCGTTCGGGCGCCGTGTGCGGGGACCGGCTCGGGCGAGCAGGACGCTGGGAGATCGCTGGAGGAACCGGCATGGGAACTGCCACCGCCGACCTTCGCCTGACCGAGCGGCTGGTCGACGAGTTGCGGACCTTGCCCGCCCTGGCCGGTGAGGCGCCGCGGATCGCCGAGGCCGCCGGGCACGCGCTGCTCCCGGCCGGGAAACTGCTGCGGCCACTGCTGCTGGTGCACAGCGCCGCCGTGGTGGGCGGCGACATCGCGCAGATCATGCCCGCCGCCGCGGGTCTCGAGTGCGCGCACGTGGGCAGCCTCGTGCACGACGACCTCGTCGACGGCGACGACCTCCGCCGCGGCCGTGCGGCCGTGCACGGCAAGTTCGGCTTCCCCACGGCGCTCGTGACCGGCAACGCCTTGTTCTTCGCCTGGTTCGAGGCGCTGGGCAGGTGCGTGGAGCGTGGCGTGCCGCACCGACGGGTCGTGACGGCGATGCGGATCCAGGCCGAGACGGGCCGGCAGGTCTGTGAGGGAGCCGCCCTGGAGGTCGCGATGGCCGGGAGCCTCGTCACGCCGGTGTCCGAGTACCTGGAGATGGTGCGGTTGAAGACGGCGGTCGTCACCGCGGCCGCCTGCCGAATCGGTGCCGTGCTCGCCGGCGCGACCCGGCCCCGGGCGGCGACGCTCGGCGCCTTCGGGGAGGCCGTCGGCCTGGCCTTCCAGATACGGGACGACCTCCTGCCCTACGCCGACGAGCGGGCGGCGGCCGGGAAACCGGCCGACAGCGATCTGCGCAACCTGCGGCCCACCCTGCCGGTCCTGCTGGCCCGCGACCGGGCGACGGCCGTCCAACGGGCCGCCCTGGCCGAGGCGTTCGCCGCGCTGCCGGACGCCGGCGCACGCCGGCGTGTCAGGACCCTGGTCGAGCGGACGGGCGCGCTCGCGGACGCCGACCGACATGCCCGCGAGTGGACGGCACAGGCCCTCGGCCACCTGCACCGGCTCCCCGCGACCCCGCACCGCCAGGCCCTGCGACAGCTCACCGAGGATGCCCTCAGGCCACCGGCCCGGCGCCGTCCCGCCGCCGGACGCACGGCCGCCCGGACATCTGCGCTCTCACCTCCACCACCGACTCAGGGAAGACCCATGCCGCACGCCCGGACCCCCGCCCCCGAACAGCACACCGCGACCAGCGCCCCCGAGCAGCACACCGCGACCAGCGCCCTGCCGACGGACGACCTCGCCCTGTTCTGCCCCGTACCGCTCGTCCGGCACGAGGCCCCCGGCGAGACCATCGACCGGGCCGGAGCGGAGTGGGCCGTCGGCCATGGCCTGTGCGCCGCCGACGCCACGGTGGTGCGCTCGGGCATCGGCGGGCTGCTGGCAGCGGGCATGCCCTTCGTGACGACACGAGCGGCAGGCGTGATGTCCCGCTACACCTACTGGGCGCTCCTTCTCGACGACCACCTCGACACCCTCACAGCCCACCCGGCGCAGGCGATCGCCCTCGTCGGCGAGGCCAACCGCGTCATGTACGAACCGGCCGCCGCCCCCGTGCCCGCCGACAACCCGTGGCTCACCTCACTGCGCGACCTGCGCGGCATGCTGGACGACTGCCTGGGACCCGAGGGCATGAACACCTTCCGCTCGGAGCACAGCCACTGGCTCGGCGGCCAGCTGTGGAAGCTGGCGGCGTGGCACCGCGCCGAACCGCCCGGCGTCGGCGAGTACCTGAGGCTGAGGTGGCAGAAGTCCGGCGCCGCGACGCTCGCCGCCTGCACCCCGCCGGGCTCCGGCTACTCCCTGTCCGCCGCCGACTTCTACGACCCCAAGGTGCGTGCCTTCACTTCCGCGCTCTTCCAGGCGTGCACGATCGTCAACGACCTGGTCGGCATGGCGAAGGAAGCCGCGACCGGCGAGCGCGGCATCAACATCTTCTCCACCCTCGCCGCCGAACACGGCCTCGATCCCCTCGCGGCCCTGCTGAAGGCCGGTGAGCTGTACGAGCGTGTCGTCCTGGTGATGCTCCGCCTCCAGCAGGAGCTGCTCGCCGACCCCCGCCCCTCCGTCGCCCGGTACGCCGCCGAACTCCCGCAGTGGCTGCCGGCCACCATCGACTTCACCGCCACCAGCGCCCGCTACCTCAGCGAGCACAAGCCCGGCCTCGCGGCGGTCCCGAAGGTGACCACCACCCCGAAGCCGGTCCTCTGGGACCCCGCGGACCTCACACCGCCTCCGTACCCGGACATCGCCTGGTGGTGGCGACTGCTCGACTGACGGAGTCGCACCGGCCGGTGGCCGGGAGGAACCCGGTGGTGGGGCGGCTCAGGCGAGGGGACCGAGGACGAGGTAGCCGTCCAGGCGGGACACCAGGCCGGTGTCCGGGTCGGGCGGGAGGGCGTGCCCGAGGCCGTTCGCGCGGACTGCGCCGATCCACTGGTCGTGCTGGTGCTCGTGGTTGAACAGGGCGACGAGCAGGTGGCGGGCGACGACGGTGAGCTGGTCCGGCGCGGCGACGCGGCCGCCGGCGATGTCGTCCGCACGCCCATCTACGAGGAGTTCTTCCCCAAGGCGGACATGGACTCCGCGCTCGACGGCTTCAACTCCTTCCACCCCCTCGGCCGGACGGGCACCCCCGACGACGTCGCCGCGACCGCGGCCCTCCTGCTGTCGGACCAGACGGACTGCGTCACCCGCGCCGTCTGGGACGCGACGTCGGCGTCATGGCCGGACGCGACTGACCGCCCACTCCCTCAAGGCACGGGCCGGCATGTCCGAGGAAGGGGACGACCGGCCGGGGCGCAGCGCGGTTCCGTGCCGGTTCGGCCGGCGGCGGTCGGCCGCATCCCGCAGTCGTCAGGTGCCTCGCAGGCCGTCGATCTCGGCGATCAGCGCCTCGACGCGGGCCTTGATCTCGTCGCGGATCGGACGGACGGCCTCCACGCCCTTGCCCGCCGGGTCCTCCAGGGCCCAGTCGAGGTACTTCCTGCCGGGGAAGACCGGGCAGGCGTCGCCGCAGCCCATGGTGATGACGTAGTCGGACGCCCGGACCGCCTCCGGGGTCAGGACCTTCGGCCTGGCCTCGGAGATGTCGATGCCGACCTCCTTCATGGCCTCCACGGCGGAAGGGTTGACCCGGTCACCCGGGACGGAACCGGCGGAGCGGACCTCGACCCGGTCGCCCGCGAGACGGTCGAGGAATCCGGCGGCCATCTGGGAGCGTCCGGCGTTGTGGACGCACACGAACAGCACCGAGGCGAGCGGGCTGGAGGAGGACATCGGTTCATCCTTCGTGACGGCGGTGCGAACAGGTCGACGATCAGATCAGCCCCGGCTGTTATCAGCCCTGGGTGATGTGAAACTATCAGCCCATGATGACGTCAGTCGACGCTGACCTGATCCGGGTACTGGCCGACCCGCTCAGGCTCCGGATCGTGACCCTGCTCGCCCAAGAGACGCTGTGCACCACCCACCTGGTGGAGGAGACCGGCTCGAAGCAGACCAACCTCTCCAACCACCTGAGAGTGCTGCGCGAGGCCGGGGTCGTCGAGACCGAGCCCTGCGGCCGCTACACGTACTACAAGCTGCGCCCGGACGTCATCGCCCGACTTGCCGGACAGCTCGGCGATTTGGCCGAGTCCGCCCGTGCCGCCGCCGACGCCAAGAGGGCCTGCCCGTGACCCGCGCCGAAGCCGCCGCGACCACGGACGAGCCCTCGATCGTCGCCAAGCTGTCGACCCTCGACCGCTTCCTCGCCGTCTGGATCCTCCTCGCCATGGTCCTGGGCCTGGGCCTCGGGCGTGCCGTGCCCGGCCTGGACGACGCCCTGGCCGCGGTCGAGGTCGGCGGCATCTCCCTCCCGATCGCCGTCGGCCTGCTGATCATGATGTACCCGGTCCTCGCCAAGGTCCGCTACGACAGACTCGACGCGGTCACCGGCGACCGGAAGCTGATGGTCTCGTCGCTGGTCGTCAACTGGCTGATCGGCCCGGCGGTGATGTTCGCGCTGGCGTGGATCTTCCTGCCGGACCTGCCCGAGTACCGCACCGGCCTGATCATCGTCGGCCTGGCCCGCTGCATCGCCATGGTCATCATCTGGAACAACCTGGCCTGCGGCGACCGAGAGGCCGCCGCCGTCCTGGTGGCGCTGAACTCGCTCTTCCAGGTCCTCGCGTTCGGCCTGCTCGGCTGGTTCTACCTGGACCTGCTGCCCGGCTGGCTGAACCTGGGCGGCGGCGAGCACCTCGACATCTCCACGGGGAAGATCGCCCTGAACGTCGCCGTCTTCCTCGGCGTCCCGCTGCTCGCCGGGTTCCTCACCCGCCGCGTCGGCGAGCGGAAGCTGGGCCGCGAGACGTACGAGACGCGCTTCCTGCCGACGATCGGCCCGTGGGCCCTGTACGGACTGCTGTTCACGATCGTCCTCCTCTTCGCCCTGCAAGGGCGGACGATCACCTCGCAGCCGCTGGACGTGGCCCGCATCGCCCTGCCCCTCCTGGTCTACTTCGCGCTGATGTGGTTCGGCACGTTCGCCCTCGGCAAGACCATCGGCCTGGCCTACGACCGCACCGCCACGCTCGCCTTCACGGCCGCGGGCAACAACTTCGAGCTGGCCATCGCGGTCGCCATCGCCACCTTCGGCGTCACCTCCGGCCAGGCACTCTCCGGAGTCGTCGGCCCGCTGATCGAGGTGCCGGTACTGGTGGCGCTGGTGTACGTGTCCCTGGCCTGGCGCCGGAAGTTCGCCCCCGTCTAGCCCGGGACGCGAGGACGTGCCCGTCCTCCGGACGCCCCGGCCGGGCTAGGATCGGTTCCCGATATCGGTTGCGTCACTGTCCGGCGGGCGCGGAGGTGGGTCGGGGTGCGGGAGTTCCAGCGGGGGGCGGTGCGGCTGCACATCCTCCACCACGCGGCCGAGGGGGAGATCCACGGAGCGTGGATGTCCGAGGAGTTGGCGTCGCACGGCTACCGGATCAGCCCGGGCACCCTCTACCCGACGCTGCACCGGCTGGAGGCGGACGGGCTGCTGGTCTCCGAGCAGCGGGTGGTCGACGGCCGTACCCGCCGCGTCTACAAGGCGACCGAAGCCGGGAGGCAGGCCCTGGCCGAGGATCGCCGGGCGCTCAGGGAACTCGCCCGCGAGGTCCTCGGCGAGGAAGCCCCGTAGCGGGCGGCGCCGAGGGAGAGGGCACCGCCCGCACGTGCCGGCGAAGCCGTGATCGATACGCCTAGGAGCTTCGGGCGGCCACCGTACGACGCACTCCGTACACGGCGGCGCCCAGCGCCAGCACCGCCGCCCCCGAGATCACCGAGGCCGACGGCAGGGCGAACGCCAGGACGAGGCAGCCGGCCAGGCCCACGACGGGAATGACCCGGGCCGGACGGCCCTCGTCCGGGGTCAGGGTCCAGGCGGAGGCGTTGGCGACGGCGTAGTAGGCCAGCACGCCGAAGGAGGAGAAGCCGATCGCCCCGCGCAGGTCCCCGGTGGCGGCGAGCACCGCCACCACCGCCCCGACCGCGAGTTCGGCGCGGTGCGGCACCTTGAACGTCGGGTGGACCGCCGCCAGGGCGTGCGGCAGGTGCCGGTCGCGGGCCATGGCGAGCGTGGTGCGGGAGACGCCCAGGATCAGCGCGAGCAGCGAACCGAGCGCCGCCACGGCCGCGCCGACGCGCACGACCGGCACGAGCCAGTCGGCCCCCGCCGCCCGGGCCGCGTCCGACAGGGGCGCCGTGGCCTTCGCCAGTCCGTCCGCGCCGAGGACCGTCAGCACGGCGACGGCGACGACGGCGTAGACGACCAGGGTGATGCCCAGCGCGACCGGGATCGCCCGGGGGATGGTGCGCGCCGGGTCACGGACCTCCTCGCCGAGCGTGGCGATCCGCGCGTATCCGGCGAAGGCGAAGAACAGCAGGCCCGCGGCCTGCAGCACTCCGCCCGCGGTCGCGTCGTCGCCGATGTCCAGCCGCGCCGCGTCCGAGGCGCCGGACGTCAGGGCGGCGACCACCACGGCGGCGAGCACCGCCACCACCACGGCCACGATCACCCGTGTCAGCACGGCGGACTTCTGCACCCCGGCATAGTTCACCGCGGTCAGCGCCACCACCGCCGCGACCGCCACCGCGTGGGCCTGGCCCGGCCACACGTACGAACCGACCGTGAGCGCCATCGCCGCGCAGGAGGCGGTCTTGCCGACGACGAACGCCCATCCGGCCAGGTAGCCCCAGAACTCCCCGAGCCGCTCCCGCCCGTAGACATAGGTGCCACCGGAGGCCGGGTAACGGGCGGCGAGCCGGGCGGAGGAGGTGGCGTTGCAGTACGCGACCACCGCCGCCAGCGCCAGACCGATCAGCAGACCCGAACCGGCCGCGTGCGCCGCCGGGGCGAGCGCGGCGAAGATGCCCGCCCCGATCATCGACCCCAGCCCGATCACGACCGCGTCCGGGACGCCCAGTCGCCGGCGCAACTCGTCCGGCAGTCCGGCGGCGGTGGACGGCTTGCCCATGACCTACTCCCTCAGCGGCCCGGCCGCACGTGACGGCTTCCGATATCGGCAGACGATACGTGACTCCGCCACGGCACAGGAGAGGCGAGGTGACCGGCAGATCGACAGCGGGTGAAGGGCCTGTGGTGGCGGGTGCCGCGCTGTGGGCGTCAGACGGCCGGTGAGGCGGCCAGCAGCCTGCCCATGGCGGCGAGAACCGAGGGCTCGACCCGGTAGTAGACCCAGGTCCCGCGGCGTTCGGAGGTCAGCAGGCCGGCCTCCTTGAGCTTCTTCAGGTGGTGGGAGACGGTCGGCTGGGAGACGCCCACGTCGGAGATGTCGCACACGCACGCCTCGCCGCCCTCGTGCGAGGCGATCGCCGAGAACAGCCGCAGCCGCACCGGATCGCCCAGCGCCTTGAACATCCGCGCGGCCGTCTCCGCCTCCTCGGCGTTCATCGGACGTTCCGTGAGCGGCGGGCAGCACGGCGCCGCACCTTGACCGTCCTGTCCGTCGGAGTCGAGCAGCGGCAGCGCCTTCGTATTCGACATCTGTCTATGTTGACGCATGTCGAAGCAGATGTCATCCTGGCCGCAGGATGCATCGACAGATGTCGAAACAAGCGAGGAGCCGTCGTGAACGCGCCCGCCACCACCGAGCTGCCCGTCGTCGTGATCGGAGCCGGACCCACCGGTCTGGCCGCCGCCGCGCACCTCGCCGAGCGGGGCATCGAACCCCTGGTCGTGGAGGCCGGGCCGGCCGCCGGCACCGCGGTGCGCGAGTGGGCGCACGTCCGGCTCTTCTCGACGTGGGGCAAACTGACCGACCCGGCCGCCGAGAAACTCCTCGCGGCCACCGGCTGGACGCGGCCCGACCCGTCGGCCTACCCCTCCGGCGGCGACTGGGCCGAGCAGTACCTCCAGCCCCTGGCGGACGCCCTCGGCGAGCGCGTCCGCACCGGCGCCCGCGTCACCGGTGTCTCCCGCGCGGGACGGGACCGGATCGTCGACGCCGACCGCGACACACAACCCTTCGTCGTCCACGTCACCCACACCGACGGAGCCGAGGAGCGGATCCTCGCCCGCGCCGTCATCGACGCCTCCGGCACCTGGACCACCCCCGGCCCGGCCGGCGGCAGCGGCCTGCCCGCCCTCGGCGAGCACGCGGCCGCCGACCGCGTCGCCTACCGCGTCCCGGACCTCGACGACCCGGCGGTCCGCGCCCGCTACGCGGGCCGGCGCACCGCCGTGATCGGCTCGGGCGCCTCCGCCTTCACCGCCCTGGCCGGCCTCGCTGCCCTGGCCGAGGCCGACGACGGGGCCGGGACGAAGGCCGTGTGGATCCTGCGCCGCGGCATCTCCGGCGCCACCTTCGGCGGCGGCACCGCCGACCGGCTCCCCGCGCGCGGCGCCCTCGGCCTCGCGGCCAAGGCCGCCGTCGACAAGGGACACGCGGACGCGGTCACCGGCTTCCGGACCGGCGCCATCGAGCGCGACGGCGACGGGCGCCTGGTCCTGGCGGGCGAGGACGGCCGCCGCCTGGAGCCGGTGGACGAGGTGCTCGTGCTGACCGGCTTCCGTCCCGACCTGTCCTTCCTCTCCGAGATCCGCCTCGGCCTGGACGAGCGCCTCCAGGCGCCGCTGCGACTCGCCCCGCTGATCGACCCCAACCAGCACTCCTGCGGCACCGTCCGCCCCCACGGCCACCGCGAGCTCTCCCACCCCGAACAGGGCGTCTACCTGGTCGGCATGAAGTCCTACGGCCGCGCGCCCACGTTTCTGGCCCTGACCGGCTACGAGCAGGTCCGCTCCGTCGCCGCGGCGATCGCCGGCGACCTGGAGGCCGCCGACCGCGCCGAACTCACCCTCCCCGAAACGGGCGTGTGCGGCGGCACCGGCCTCTTCGACGCCCCGGAAGCCGGCCGGGCCGACGGTGGCGGCTGCTGCGCCCCGACGCCCCGGCTCGTGCCGCTCGGCGCACCGGCCGCCACGACGGCGCCTGCCGGGCAGGCACCGGCGGACGGCTGCTGCGGCTCCTGACAGTCCCTGAATCTCATGACAGCTGAGCTGCGGCAGGCACCCGTACCGTGACCGTCAGGAGCCCGGCGGGACCACCAGACCGGACTCGTAGGCGAACACCACGAGTTGGGCCCGGTCACGGGCGTGGAGTTTGACCATGGCCCGGTTGACGTGGGTCTTCGCCGTCATCGGGCTGATCACCATACGGGCCGCGATCTCGTCGTTGGACAGGCCCCGCGCCACCAGGGCGACGGCCTCGCGCTCACGGCCGGTCAGCTCGTCCAGTCCCTTCCCCCTCGTCGCGGGGAGCGGCTGGGCGACGTAGCGGTTGATGAGCTTGCGCGTGATGGACGGTGCCAGCAGGGCGTCGCCGCGCGCCGCGACGCGTACGGCGTGCAGGAAGTCCTCCGGCAGGATGTCCTTGACGAGGAACCCGGCGGCGCCGGCGCGCAGCGCGTCGAAGACGTACTCGTCCAGGCCGTAGTTGGTGAGGATCACGACGTGCACCCCGGCCAGGGCCGGGTCGGCGGCGATGCGCCGGGTCGTCTCGATGCCGTCGACGGCCGGCATGTGGATGTCGACGAGAGCCACGTCGGGCAGGTGCTTCCCCGCCAGCTCCAGACCTGCCTGCCCGTCGGCGGCCTCGGCCACCACCTCGATGTCGTCCTCGAGGTCGAGGAGCGCGCGGAATCCGCTGCGGATGAGCGGCTGGTCGTCGACCAGCAGGACCCGGATCATGACGTGTGCTCCACGGGGAGTTCGGCCTGGACGGTGAAGCCGCCTCCGCCGCGTGGTTCGGCGCGCAGCCGGCCGCCGAGGGCGGTGACGCGTTCGCGCATGCCGAGCAGCCCGAGACCGGGCGGCGGGGCGGTGTCCGGGGTCGCCCTGCCGTCGTCGTCGACGCGGAGGGCGAGCCAGTCCGGACGGCAGTCGATGCGCACCGACGCCGTGCTCGCGTCCGCGTGCCGGGCGATGTTGGTGAGCGACTCCTGGACGATCCGGTAGACGGTCCGGCCCACCGCGGCCGGCACGTCCTGCCCCGGCCCCTCGATCGTCAGCGTCGCGTCCAGGCCGACGGCGCGGGCGCGTGCCACCAGTTCCGGGACGTCGTCGAGGCCGCGCGGCGGGGCCGTGTCGTCGTCGCGCAGGGCCTGGAGCGTCGCACGCAGCTCACGGGCCGCCTCACGCCCGGCCTCCTGGATCGCCAGCAGGGCGTCCGGCACCTCCTCGCCGCGTCGGCGCGCCACGTGCACGGCGACCTCCGCCTGCACCTTGATGACGGAGATCTGGTGGGTGAGCGAGTCGTGCAACTCCCGGGCGATGCGCAGCCGTTCGTCGTCGGCGCGGCGGCGGGCGGTCTCCTCCCGGGTGCGCTCGGCCTCGTCCGCCCGCCGCTCGGCCTGCCGCAGCGCCTCACCCGCGGCTCCGGCCGCGATCAGCCAGGCGATCTCCAGGGCGCCCCGGGCCCGCGCGAACGCCTCGCCCGTGTCGTGCAGACCCGAGACCAGGGCCGCGACGGGAAGCAGCCCCAGCACGGCCACACTCGCCGCCACCGTGACGATCCGGTGCCCCGCCCGCACGGCCGCGTACACCGCGAACAGGTACGCGACGGCGGGCACGTCGAAACCGGCCGCCTGGTACCCCACCGCGCACAGCCCGGTGACGGCCAGGACGGCGACCGGAGCCCGGCGCCGCACGGCCAGCGCCAGCCCGCCCGCGGCCAGCAGCGCGTAGCCGAGCACATCGAGGCTCGCGGCGGAACGCTGCCCCGGCCCGGTCACCAGCAGCGCCGCCGCAACGCCGCCGGCGATGCCCCAGTCCGTGACACGGGCCCGGATCCCGCTCCCCCCAGCACTCATGACGCGCACCCTAACCGGCCGCCGCCACGGGCGAGTCCGTCTCGCGGGCGACGGCCGGCTACCGCGCACGCGGTACCCGCGGGCCTCCTGCGGCGCTCGCGGCAGCCGGATGCGGCACCGGCGGCAGTGCGAAGTGTCCGCGTCCGCCGGACGACCGGGCGCGGGTCCGCCGGACATGCTCGGACCGCACCCACTCGCAGGGAGAGCGGACCCACTCGCAGGAAGAGAAGGAGCACCAGGATGTCTGTTCGTCGCTTGCTCACCGCCACGGCCACCGCCACCGTCGCCGCCCTGTTCGCCGCCATCGCGCTCGCCGCGCCGGCGACCGCGCAGTCCTCGGACCGGCCTGTCGCGGCCGACGTCTACGACTTCGGCGTCGGGCGCCTGGGGGCAAGTACGGGCGCCCTGCTGGGGCTGGCCGGTGTGGCCCTCGCCTGGCTGGCACTGGCACGCCCGGCCGGTCGTCTCGGCACGGCCCGGGGACCCCTCGGCGCCAGGCTCGCCCTGGTGGCGGGGCTGACCAGCACGCTCCTCGGAGGCCTGGTCGCGGCCACCGCCGACGGCGGCCTCGGCACCGGCAACGGACTCGGCGGGGCGTACGTGGCCCTCCTGGTGGGGCTGATCGCCATGGCCCTCGGCGGACTGGCCCTGACACGCTCCCGCCGCCCGGCCGACCACGCCGGGCCGGGGCGCTGACCGACGGCCCCGCCGGCCCGGCCCCGGGCCGGCGACGAGTCCTACAGGTCGGCCACGAGCAGCCGGTAGCCGACGTCGAGGGCCTCGCGGTCGAGCAGGTCGGCATGGCGGTGGTGCCACCGGCCGGACGACAGGTCGTCGGACAGCCGGGCCAGGCCCGGCCGGACGAGGTCGTCGTCGGCCTGGGCGAACAGCGAGATACCCGCCCGGACTTGAGCATCGAGGTACGCCTCGGGGCGGCGCCAGAAGGCGGCCAGGAATCCGTCCGTGCAGTCGTGCGGAACGGGCACGGTCTCGAGGCGTGCGCCTCCCAGCAGCGTGACCAGGCGGTCGACCGCGACCGCTCGCGTGTCGTCGAACGCTGCCGCCTCGGGCAGGTACTCGTCCAGCAACCAGAACCTGCGGCAGATGTCGGGGTCGAAGGTGAAGAGGACGATCCGCTGCCGGGCGATGCGGCGGAGTTCCGCGATACCGGCTTCCAGGTCGCTCCAGTGGTGCACGGTCAGGAGGGCCATCACCGCATCGGCCGAGTCGTCGGCGAGGGGGATCGCCTCCGCGGAGGCTTCCAGGGCCGGTGCGGATCCGGCCGGGCGCTGGGCGATCATCACCGCGCTGGGGTCGACGGCCAGTACCGTGTGCGGCGGTTCGTAGGAGCCGGTGCCGGCCCCCACGTTGATCACGCTGGCGGCATCGCCGAGGGCCTCATGAATCCTGGCGGCGATGCGGGCGTCGGGCCGCCGGGTGCGGGCGTAGGTCGCGCCGATGCTGTTGTAGGTCGCCACGACAGTCAGTATGCCCAGCCCGCCGACGCCGGCGTCGGCCCGAAGCCGTCGACCGACGTCGGAACACCTTCGCGGAGCGACGCGTCAGCGCACCCCTGCCGCGTCCAGCAGTGTGGCGACCGTGGGTGCGATGAGCCCGGTCAGGTGGTCGGCCTGGATCCCCGCGCGGGCGCTGGCGCCGTCGAAGACCAGGCTGAGCTGCCGGGCCAGCAGCTCGGGATCGCCCGCCCCGCCCCGCTCGCCCTCGGTGCGGAAGAAGCCCGTCAGGTTCGCCTTGATCTGGTGGGCGACCCGGCTCGCGGGGTGACTCTGATCCTTGAGTTCGATCTGCACGGCCAGGTACCGGCAGCCCCGGAACTCGGGCGCCCCCGCCTGCGCTTCCACCTGCTCGAAGACGTGCAGGATCCGCTCGCGGGGCGACCGGCCGTCGTCCGCCGCGGGCAGGAGGGTGGCCACGTAGGCGGCGGCACGCTCCCTCAGACTCGCCGCCAGGAGTTCGTCCTTGCTCTCGAACAGCTGGTACATGGAACGCTTCGACACCCCCGCCGCCTTGCACAGCGCCTCGACGCCGATGCCGACGCCGTCGCGGTACGTGAGCGTCGCCGCCGCCTCCAGCAGTCGCTCCCTCGGGCCTGGCTTCACTTCGGTGGTCATACCGCGAGGTTAACCCGGAGCGGACGAAATGAAAACCGATCGGTTTCCAGGGGGTCGTCGCGCATGACCTGCCCTTACGCCGGCGCGGCGGTCTCCTAGGGCGAGTCGGTGGACGCGGAGCGCTTCGCCGGAGGGTGCCAGCCGCCGGTGACCTCCTTGACGGGCTTGTGGGGGAAGCGTCGCCGGGCGTACTCCTGCGCGTGGGAGCCCGGCAGGACGTACAGGGTCTCCTTCTTGTCCCGGAGCGGGCGCAGCACGGTGTCCATGAACGTCTTGCGGTCGTCCAGGTACGGCCCCAGCACGTCCTCACCGGCGGGGCAGACGGCCAGGCAGTAACCGGACTTGTAGCCGGGCGGCGAGCTCAGGCTCTGCCACAGGGAGGCGCTCTCGGAGTCGGTGACGCGGGAGCGGTAGTCGGCCGCGTCCTCGCTGTCGGCCACGGTCTGCGCCCAGTCGGTGAACCCGCTCATGAACTCGCGGTAGTTGTGCGTGGTGCAGGCCAGCGCGTCGAAGGCGCCGTCCTTGGCGATGGCGCCGACCGGGCAGGCGGCGACGCACAGCTTGCAGTCGATGCAGGGGTTGTAGTCCAGCGGCTGCCCGTACTCGCTCACCTCGGCGTCCACCAGCACGGTCACGAGCAGGACGAAGCTGCCGAACCTCGGGTGGATGACGTTGCGGTGCAGGCCCATGACGCCGAGCCCCGCGGCCACCGCGACCGTCTTGTGCGCCACCACCCAGATCCGCTCGCCGGGGAAGCGGTCCATCTCCTGGGGGAAGCCGACGGAGGGATTGAGCGCACGGTAACCGGCGTCCTGGAGGGCCTGGGTGACGGTGCGTGCGGCGTGGTTGGCCTGCTCGTCGGTCTGGTGGAACTCCTGGTTCGCCACGCTGCGGGCGGGGGAGCGGCAGTTGTCGCGGTTCATCCTGACCGCCATCGCGATCAGGGTGCGGGTGCCGGGCAGTGCGGACTGCGCGTACTCGCGCTCGCCGGCCAGGTCGGGATGGTCCAGGCTGACCGCGGCCGCGTCGTCCGCGCCCGCCGCCAGGCACAGTTCGCGCAGCCAGGCCGCGTCGATCACCGGCGGAGGGCTGGTGACGTCACCCGCCGCGCGCCGGGCGAGCACGGCCCGCACGGACGGGTGTGCGGCCAGCTTCGCCGGAAGCCTGGGAGGCCTGGGAGTGGCCGACTGCCCCTCGGCGTCGCGCGCGGTCGTCATCCGGTGCTCCTCGTGAGTCTGGTTCTGGTGGCAGGACTCGCCCCACGGCGAGAAACCGATCGGTTTCCTGGCAGCGTAAACCGATCGGTTTCCACGTGCAAGGCCGGTGCCCCGGCGAGAGCTTGCGCATGGAAACCGATCGGTTTACCGTGGTGAAAACCGATCGGTTTCTCACGCTCCCCGGGAGAGTTCATGACCGCTTTGAAGGGCGCCAACGTCTTCGTCACCGGCGGCAGCCGCGGCATAGGAAAGGCCCTGGTGGAGGAGCTGTACGCGCGCGGCGCCGGCAAGGTCTACGCCACGGCCCGCGACCCGCGCGGCGTGACGCATCCGGACGCGGTCCCGGTGGCCCTGGAAGTCACCGACCCGGCGTCCGTGGCGGCGGCCGCCGCGCAGGCGCAAGACGTCACCGTGCTGATCAACAACGCCGGTGCCTCGGTCGGCGCGACCTTCCTCGACTCCCCGGTCGACGACGTCCGCCGGGAGTTCGAGACCAACTTCTACGGCCCGCTCCTGGTCACCCGGGCCTTCGTGCCGGTCATCGAGCGCAACGGCGGCGGCCACCTCCTCAACGTGCACTCCGTGCTCTCCTGGCTCGCCCTCGGCGGCTCCTACAGCGCCTCCAAGGCCGCCCTGTGGTCGCAGACCAACTCCCTGCGCCTGGAACTCCAGCCGCGCGGCATCGCCGTCACCGGACTGCACGTCGGCTACGTCGACACGGACCTGGCGGCGGACGTCGACGCGCCCAAGTCCGACCCCCGTGACGTCGCCGCCCTCGCCCTCGACGGCATCGAGACGGGTGCGTACGAGGTGCTCGCCGACGACGTCTCACGGCAGGTCAAGGCGGGCCTGGCCGGCGACCTGGCCGACCTCTACGCCGCGCTGGCCAAGTAACCCCCTTCACACACAAGGAGTCGGCGAGATGCCCGACCGCGCCTCACGTCCCACGATCCACATTCCGGGGACCAGCAGCCACACCCTCGGTCCGCGCACGGGACTCGAAGGCCGCGAGGGGACCCTGCGGTACCTCAAGGCGGGCACCGGCGCCCCCCTGGTCCTGCTGCACACCGTGCGCACCCAGGCCGAGCACTTCCGCCACCTCATCCCCCTGATCGCGGACCACTGCACCGTGTACGCCCTCGACCTGCCGGGGATGGGCTACTCCGAGATCGTGCCCGGGGCGTCGTACGACGAGCCGGCCATGCGCGCGGGCGTCGAGCGGCTCCTGACCGCACTCGATCTCCACGACGTGACGTTGGCGGGGGAGTCCATGGGGGCGGTGCTCGCCCTGACCGCCGCCGCGGATCTCCCGGAGCGTGTCCGGCGCGTCGTGGCGGTCAACGCCTACGACTTCCGCGGCGGGATCGCCCGGTCCTCTCTCCTCGCCCGCGTGGTGGTCGGCGGTGTCCTCGCCCCGGGGGTGGGCCCGGTGATCGCCGGGGTGGAGCCCAGGCCCGCCCTCCGCAGGATCCTCCAGGGTGGCCTCGGCGACAGGAGCGCGCTGCGGGAGGACTACGTGGACGAGCTCCTCCGGGTGGGCCGCCACCCCGGCTACCCGACCGTCGCCCGCGCCGTGTACCGGAACCTGCCCGGCCTCATCGCCGCCCGCTCGCGCTACCCCGAGGTCAAGGCCCCCGTCCACCTCGTCTACGGCGAGAGGGACTGGTCCCGCCCCTCGGACCGGCGAGCCAACAGGGAACTGCTGCCGGCCGCCGACGTCACGCAGATCCCCGAGGCCGGTCACTTCATCGCCCTGGAACGGCCCGACGTGCTGGCCGACCTGCTGAACGCGGCGGCATGACCATCGGGACGGCGGGGTGGTGGCTCGTGCCCCACCGCTGACCGGCCGACGCACCGCCGTCCGCGGCGTCGTCGCCGTCGTCCGCACCGCCGCCCGCACCGCCGTCGTCCGCATCGCCGTCCGCGCGGGGGTGCGAATCGATTACCTGTCAGTAGCTCGTCGTCTCCGACGTCTTGACTCGTCAAGCGGCACGGGTGATCCTCGTCGCACCTTGGGCGAGGTCATGACAACCGGCAACTCCGGCTGCGGACCGCGCCTCCCGCTGACCGAGGGACGTGGGCCGTGACGAGTGCCGAACGCCGCAACCACAGGCGCAAGAACGTCACGGTGGTGTCGCTCCTGCTGCTCGTGCTGGCCGTCGTACTGGGCCCCACACCGAGTTCGGCGGCCGGCACGGACTGGTGGAACCCCACCGCGCGGCCCGCGCCCGACTCGCGGATCAACGTCACCGGCGAGCCCTTCACCGGCACGGACGCCGGGGGAGAGGTGCGCGGCTTCGTCGACGCGCACGACCACATCTTCTCCAACGAGGCCTTCGGCGGACGCCTGATCTGCGGGAAGCCGTTCTCCGAGCAGGGCGTCGCCGACGCGCTCAAGGACTGCCCCGAGCACTACCCGGACGGCTCGCTCGCGATCTTCGACTTCATCACCAACGGCGGGGACGGCAAGCACGACCCGGTCGGCTGGCCCACCTTCAAGGACTGGCCCGCCCACGACTCGCTGACCCACCAGCAGAACTACTACGCATGGGTGGAGCGGGCCTGGCGCGGCGGCCAGCGGGTGCTGGTCAACGACCTCGTCACCAACGGCGTGATCTGCTCGGTGTACTTCTTCAAGGACCGCGGCTGCGACGAGATGACGTCCATCCGCCTCCAGGCCAAGCTGACCTACGACATGCAGGCCTACATCGACAAGATCTACGGCGGGCCCGGCAAGGGTTTCTTCAGGATCGTCACCGACAGCGCACAGGCCCGTGAGGTCATCGAGCAGGGCAAGCTGGCGGTCGTCCTGGGCGTCGAGACCTCCGAGCCGTTCGGCTGCAAGCAGATCCTCGACATCGCGCAGTGCAGCAGGGCCGACATCGACAAGGGCCTGGACGAGCTGCACGCGCTGGGCGTGCGCAGCATGTTCCTGTGCCACAAGTTCGACAACGCGCTGTGCGGCGTCCGCTTCGACTCCGGCACGCTCGGAACGGCCATCAACGTCGGCCAGTTCCTGTCGACTGGCACCTTCTGGAAGACGGAGAAGTGCACCGGCCCCCAGGCCGACAACCCCATCGGCGACGCGACGGCGACCGAGGCCGAGGCGAAGCTCCCGGCGGGCGTCGAAGTCCCCTCCTACGGCGCGGACGCCCGGTGCAACGTCCGCGGGCTGACCGAACTCGGCGAGTACGCCGTGCGCGGCATGATGCAGCGCGGCATGATGCTGGAGATCGACCACATGAGCGTCAAGGCCACCGGCCGGGTGCTCGACCTCTTCGAGAGCGCCTCCTACCCCGGTGTGCTCTCCTCGCACAGCTGGATGGACGCCGAGTGGACCGAACGGGTCTACGGCCTGGGCGGTTTCATCGCCCAGTACATGCACGGCTCCGAGGACTTCGTCGCGGAGGCCAGGCGCACCAAAGCCCTGCGCGACAAGTACGGCGTGGGCTACGGCTACGGCACCGACATGAACGGCGTCGGCGGCTGGCCCGCCCCGCGCGGAGCCGACGCCCCGAACAAGGTCGTCTACCCCTTCAAGAGCGCCGACGGCGGCTCAATCATCGACCGGCAGACCACCGGCGAGCGCACCTGGGACCTGAACACCGACGGCGCCGCCCACTACGGCCTCGTCCCCGACTGGATCGAGGACATCCGCCGCGTCGGCGGCCAGGACGTGGTGAACGACCTCCTGCGCGGCGCCGAGTCCTACCTCGACACCTGGAAGGCCTCCGAGACCCACCAGGCCCGGACCGACCTCGCCGCGGGTTCCACCCCGTCGGCCAGCTCCTCCGAGTGGAGCCTGTTCACCGACCACTCACCGCGCAGGGCCGTCGACGGCGACAGCCGGACCCGGTGGGCGAGCGACTGGAGCGACGACCAGTGGTACCGGCTCGACCTCGGATCCACGCGGTCCGTCGGGCGGGTCACCCTCGACTGGGAGCGCGCGTACGCGAAGTCGTACCGGATCGAACTGTCCACCGACGGCGACAACTGGCGCACCGTCTGGTCCACTTCAGCGGGCGACGGCGGCCTGGACACCGCGCGCTTCACCGCCACACCGGCCCGATACGTACGCGTCCAGGGCCTCGAACGCGCCACCGACTGGGGCTACTCCCTCCGCGAGGTCGGCGTCCACGGCGGCTGACACCCTGACCGCCGAGTACCGCACCGCCCCCCAACCCCGTCACATAACCTCGTCAGGGAACATCGGACGCCACGGGCGTCCACCTCGAGGAGGCGACGGTGCTCAGAAGCGGTATGCGGTTGCTCGCGGGTGTCATGACCGTGATCTGCGTGATGCTCGTCGGCCCCAGTGCGCCGAGCGGCGCGGTCTCCGCCGGCTCCGTGCCCGTCGAGCCCGTCCGGGACGTCGTGCCGAACCGGGTCATGACGTGGAACATCTGCAACCCCTGCGAGACGAGCAACGTCGACCGGGCGGCGAAGATCGCCGCGTACGCTCCCCAGGTCATCGGCCTGCAGGAGGCGTGTGTCCGGGATGTCGAGCTGATCCGGGACTACTTGGAGAACCTCCACGGGCTCGTGTACCACGTCGAGTACGGGACGGTGCTGCGGAACTGGGGCCGCTGCGGGGGAGCGCCGTGGAGCCCGGGGGCCTTCGGCCAGGCGGTCCTCTCGGCGGCACCGATGACGGACGTCGTCCGAGTGGAGTATCCCGACGGCGGATCCGAGGACCGCGGGTACGTGGCGGTCACCACCACCGTGGGCGGCCGGTCGGTCCGCGTCTTCAACACCCACCTCGCGCAACGACGTCAGGAGGCGGTCCGGGCAGGCCAGATCCGCGTACTCGCGGCAGAGGCAGCCCGGCACGACCGCGCGATCCTCCTCGGCGACTTCAACGCCGTGCCGGACGCCCCCGAACTCGCCCCGATGTGGGCCCTGGCCACGGATACGGACCCCCAGTGCGGTCCTTCGCCCACCGGCACCTGCCAGCCGACCACCGACTGGCAGAGCAAGTTCGACTACGTCTTCCTGCGTGGCATCACCCCACTCGGTCACCGCGTGCTCCCGACCCCGGCCTCGGACCACCACGTGCTGCACACCGACCTCGACCTCGGCTGAGCACCGGTACCGGACCGGCGCCGTCTCCGCGTCCGCCGCACGAGACCGGTGACATTGCCGGTCCCTGCGAGGTGTCCGCTCCCTGACAGTGGCACGGCCAGCCCAACGGCGGTGCCCACCGCGGGCACGCGGCAGGACGCCCCAGGTCCCCCCGTGCCCGCGGAACGGCCGCCCGCCACGACAGAGAGGACGACTCGTCGTGCAACTCCACCCCCACACCGGCGCACACACCCGCGCCCGCCGCTCCCTCGAAGAGCGGACCGGACGCCGGAACGGACGCCGGACCGGGCGACTGGCCGGCGCCGCCGCGGCCCTCGCCGTGCTCGTCGGCCTGGGCCCGCTGTCCGGCCCGGGAGCCCACGCCGCCGACAACCCCTACGAGCGCGGCCCCGCCCCCACCACCTCCAGCATCGAGGCGAGCCGCGGCCCGTACGCCGTCTCGCAGACGTCCGTGTCCTCGCTCGCCGTCACCGGATTCGGCGGCGGCACCATCTACTACCCGACGAGCACCAGCGACGGCACCTTCGGCGCGGTGGCCGTCTCGCCCGGTTACACCGCCTACGAGTCGTCCATCGCCTGGCTCGGGCCGCGTCTGGCCTCCCAGGGCTTCGTGGTCTTCACCATCGACACGCTCACCACCCTCGACCAGCCCGACTCGCGCGGTCGCCAGCTGCTGGCCGCCCTGGACTACCTCACCGAGCGCAGCTCCGTCCGCGGCCGCGTCGACGCCTCCCGCCTCGGTGTCATGGGCCACTCGATGGGCGGCGGCGGCAGCCTGGAGGCCGCCAAGGCGCGCCCCGCCCTCCAGGCGGCGATCCCGCTGACGCCGTGGAACCTCGACAAGACCTGGCCCGAGCTCACCACGCCGACCCTGATCGTCGGAGCCGACGGCGACACCATCGCCCCGGTCTCCTCCCACGCCGAGCCCTTCTACTCCAGCCTGTCCTCCTCGCTCGACCGGGCCTACCTGGAGCTGAACTCGGCGACCCACTTCACGCCCAACTCGTCGAACACGACGATCGCGAAGTACAGCATTTCCTGGCTCAAGCGGTTCATCGACAACGACACCCGCTACGAGCAGTTCCTGTGCCCGCTGCCCCGGCCGGGCCTGACCATCGAGGAGTACCGGGGCAACTGCCCCCACGGCTCCTGACGTTCCGCACCCCCGCACCCTCGCGCCGCGGAGCCGCGGCGGCGAGGGGAACCGGCGGCGGACGCGTGCGACCCGCGCCCGCCGCCGGTGCCGTGCCGGGCAGTGCGGTGCAGTGCGGTGTCTGTGCCGTGCCGGGGCACAGCGGACACGGCCGACCGCTGGGCCCCGGCACACGACGTCCACCGGCCCCGCTCCTCCAACGCGCAGGTGGCGCCACGGGTCCGCGCACCGGCACCTGCGGACGCCGGCCTTCCGGACTTCCTTACGCGCAAGTAACCTCCCTCGGGTGACCGGAGACAGAAGCAGGGCGCGGACGGCTCCCCACGCACAGAGCCGGACCGGACGGAACACCGCCCGGTCGGCCACCGAGAACCGCGGCCACGGGGAACTCGCGCGGGGCATACGGCAGTTGTACGACGGGCCGGTGGGCGACGCGCACGAGACCCTGCTGCTCGCGGCGTCCCTGCTGGCCCCCGACGCCCCGGACTCGGCCGAGACCGCACACCTCCGCGCGGTGGACGCGGCCTGGGCGACGGGCGACGTCACGGCGTGTCTCACCACCCTCGACGGCGGCGACACGGACCCCACGGTGTGGACAGCCGGCCCGGCCTCCACCCCAGCCAAGTCCGTCGCCGGCGAGGACAGCGCCCCGACGACGGTACGAGCGGCCGACAGCCCGCCACTGCCCGACACACCTGCCCCCGCCCCGACCGAGGTCTGCGCCGACGCCCCGACCGAGGTCTTCGCCGACGAGGCCAACGTCCCGGAGGTGACACGTGCCGCCGGCAGTCCGCCACCGCCCGGCGTCACCGGTGCCGTCACGGCGAGCGGGCCGGGGACCGAGTGGGCCCGCGACCCATTCGTCCGCGACTACCGCGACGGCATGCGGGCCCTGCTCGCCCGGCGGCCCGAGCACGCCGCCGGGCCCCTGCGGCGTGTGCTGGACCGGGCGCGCTCCGACGGCCGGCCGGAGCGGCTGCTGCGCGCCGCGGCGGCGGCCCTGCTGCTCGGAGACGTCCACGCGGCCCGCGCCGCCGGGGCCCGCGCCCTCGCGGCCGCACGTCCCACGGAGTGCGCCGCTTCCGAGGCCCGGGCCCTGGAGTACCTGGCCTACGCCGAACTGCGGGCCGGCCGCCACGCGCAGGCACGCGCCCACGCGGAGGAGGGCGTTCGGGTGGCGCTGGCGGCCGGCCACCGCAACACCGCGGCGAGCCACCACGCCATGCTCGCCCTGGCCGCCTCGATCGAGGGGGACACCGCCGCCGTCGCCGGTCATGCCCAGGCCGCCCTGCGCACCGCCCGCCGCCACGGCCTGGCCCAGGCCGCGACCCTGGCCGAGTGGGCCACCGCCCGCGCCGACCTGGCCCGCGGCCGCCCCCTGGACGCCGCCGACCGGCTCGCCCCCCTCGTCGGCCCCGGCCCCCGGCGCGGTCACTTCGCCGTGTGGATGCTCGCCGTGCCCTGCTTCGTGGAGGCCGCCGTACTCGCCGGCCGGCCGGAGGACGCCCGGGGCGTCGTCGGCGACCTCGCCCGGTGGGCGGCGTTCGGCGCCGACCCGCACGCGCCCGCCCAGCTCGCCCGCTGCCGTGCCCTGCTGGCCGCGGAGGACGGCGAAGCCGACGGCCTCTACCTGCGGGCCCTGGCCCTGCACGACGAGTCGGGCGGCGACTTCGAGCGCGCCCGCACGGAGCTCCTGTACGGCAGGTGGCTGCGGCGCCGCCGCCGGCTCCGCGAGGCCCGCGCCCGGCTCGGCGCCGCCCTGGTCGCCTTCGAACGCTGTGGCGCCGGCGCCTGGGCCGACCAGACACGCGGCGAGCTGCGTGCCAACGGGGCCGCGTCCGGGAAGGAGCCCACCGCCGGACTGTCGCGTCTGACACCGCAGCAACTGCGGATCGCCCGCCACGTCGCCGAGGGCGCCACCAACAGGGAGGTGGCCCAGCGGCTCGCCGTCAGCACCCGCACGGTCGACTACCACCTGCGCAACGTCTTCGCCGCTCTCGGCGTGCGCTCCCGCGTCGAACTGGCCCGCCTGGTCGACCAGGAAAGCCGCTGAATCACCGCCCGCGCCCAGAAGACCGCCGCACGACTCTGGGGACCGACCGGACGGTATGCCATTCTGCGAGGCAGGACTATCGGGTGAGGACGGCCGCACGGGCAGCGCACCCGCCGGACGCCGCCGAGCCCGGCCGGGCGCCGGGCGCCGCCGGGAGGCCGAGGTTGGGGGAGGACCGCGATGCATCCTGCCGCACGCACACGCACGACACGCACGACATACTCGACGTTCCGCACCGGGCCGACGCCCGTTCCGCAGCCGCGGACAGGGCGGGTCCGGTCACTGATCGACGCCGACGCCCTGCGCGTCCTGCACCGGGCCGCCCGCGTCCTGCTCGACGACCTGCCCGAGCTGACCGACCGCCTGGTGGCGGTGCTGCGTGAGCAGGAACCGGCCTACCGGACCGCGCTGGAGAACGACCGTGCCGCCACCTGGCAGGAGGCCTACCGCTCCCTGCGGCACAGCGTGACCTCGCTGCTCGACCCGCGCGGCACCCGCGAGGCCGCCCATCGCTGCACCTGGCGGATCGGTGTCACCCGGGCCGGGCAGGGGCTGCCGCTGGACGCCCTGCTGCACGCGTTCCGGCTGGGCGGGTCCCTGGTGTGGCAGCGGCTGGTCGAGGAGACCGCCCGCTCGGAACCCGAGGACATCCGACTCCTGGTGCACGTGGCCACCGACGTGTGGAACTTCGTCGACGAGCACTGCACCCTCCTGGCGGACGCCTACCGGCAGGCCGAGCGGCAGCTCGCCTGGCGGCGCGAGAACCGGGTGCGCCTGCTGGCTGCGGCCCTCCTGGACGGCACGAGCCGGATCGCCGATCTGCCCGAGGCCGCCGAGGGGCTGGGCCTGCCGGAGCACGGCCGGTACGTCGTCGTCGCGGCCACCGGCGGCCGGCCGCAGGACCCCACGGGCGTCCGGGCCGCCCCCCTGTCGTCCGCGCACTGGCACGCGGGAGCGGACGTGGACTACGGCATCGTCCTGGTCGGCGCAGCGGGGGAGGGGGAGGACGACCGGGATCCTGTGGCGGCGCTGGCTCTGTCCGCCGACGGCCCGGCCGGCCGCCGGATCGGCATCGGCAGTGCCGTCACGGGACTCGCCGCGGTCGGCGACGCCCGGCGCCTCGCCGACCTGGCCCTGAGCATCTGCCCGCCCGAGGGCGGCACGGTCCGGCTCACCGAGCACCTGCCCGAGGCCCTGGTCGTCTCCTCCCCGGAGCTCGGCGCGACCCTCACCGAGCGCGTCCTGGGCCCCCTGCTGCGGCTGGAACCGGCCGACCGGGACGTACTGCTCGACACTCTGGCCGCCTGGTTCGCCTCCGAGGGGTCCGCCCAGCGCGCCGGTGAACGGCTGTACTGCCACCGCAACACCGTCCTGAACCGGCTGCGCCGCTGCGAGCAGCTCATCGGCCGCTCCCTGGCACGCCCGCTCGACGTGGTGGAGATCAGCCTCGCGCTGATGGCGCGCCGCCTGCTGCCCGGCTGACCGCGACGCCCGGGGCCCGACGCCGCAGCGGGCCCTGCAGCCGGACCCGGGCCGCGGCTGGGCAGCCGCACAGTCCCCGTCGGCCCGGGTTGGGCGCGCGCAGCCACCCGGCCGAACCTTCTGTACCGCGTCCCCGCGGCCGTGCTGTCGTGAGCTGCCCCTTCCCCCGAAGCACCCGTGCCCGACGACGGCACGGATCGAGGAGCCGCGATGCCCGAAGCACCACCGGACGACCAGCCCGCCCTGCGCGTCGAGGCCCTCGACGTGACCTACGGCCGCGCGTTGTCCGCGCTTCGTTCCGTGACGCTGACCGTCCCCCACGGCACGGTCGTCGCCCTGCTCGGCGCCAACGGCGCGGGCAAGACGACCCTGCTGCGGGCCGTGTCGGGCACCCTGCGCCTGCACCGCGGCGCGATCACGGCCGGCCGCATCCGCTACGGCGCCACGGAACTCGACGGGCGCGACCCGGTCGCCGCCGTGCGCGCCGGAGTCGTCCAGGTCCCGGAGGGGCGCCGGGTCTTCGCCGGGCTCACCGTCGACGAGAACCTGCGCAGCGGCGGTCTCGGCCTCGCCCGGCGCCGCGCGGACCAGGTGGCCGAGGCCCGCGAGCGGGTCTTCACGCTCTTCCCGCGCCTCGCCGAACGCACCCGGCAGGCCGCGGGACTGCTCTCCGGAGGCGAGCAGCAGATGCTCGCCATCGGGCGCGCCCTCATGGCCGCACCACGCCTGCTCCTGCTCGACGAGCCGTCCCTGGGCCTCGCCCCGCAGATGGTCCACCGGATCGCCGAGGTCATCCGCGAGATCAACGCCCAGGGCACCGCCGTCCTGCTCGTCGAGCAGAACGCGGGCATGGCGCTGTCCCTCGCCGACACCGCCCACGTCCTGGAGGTCGGCGAGGTCCGGCTCTCCGGGCCCGCCGACGAACTCGCCCGCACGGACGCCGTGAAGCGGCTCTACCTGGGCGAGACCACAGACACCCCGGAGCGCACCGTGAGCAGACCCGAGGGGCGGGGAGCCGCGTGACCGTCCGCACCACCGCACCACCCGAACTCACCGTGACGGACGTGACCGTCCGGTTCGCCGGACTCACCGCCCTGGACACGGTGTCCTTCACCGTCGCCCCGGGCTCCGTCCACGCGCTCATCGGACCCAACGGAGCGGGCAAGTCCACCTGCTTCAACGTGCTGTCGGGGCTGTGCCGCCCGGCCACGGGCACCGTACGCCTCGGCGACGCCGACCTCACCCGGCTCGCCCCGCACCGCATCGCCGCCCTGGGCGTGGCCCGCACCTTCCAGAACATCGTCACCACCCAGGGCACGGTCGCCGACAATTTGATGCTCGGCCGCCACGCCCTGTCCCGGGCCGGGTTCGCCGCCAGCGCGCTGCGCCTTCCGCGCGCCCGGCGCGAACAACGCGCACACCTGGAGCGAGCCCGCGCCATCGCCGAACTCACAGGCCTCGCCGCGCACTTCGACAGCCCCGTCGCCCTGCTCTCCTACGGCGACCGCAAGCGCGTGGAGTTCGCCCGCGCTCTGTGCCTGGAGCCCAGCGTCCTGCTGCTGGACGAGCCGGTCGCCGGGATGAACGCCGCCGAACGGGCCCGCACGGTGGAGGTCGTGCACGCCGTACGCGCCGAACTCGGCCTCTCGGTCGTGCTGGTGGAGCACGACATGGGCCTGGTGATGCGGCTCGCCGACGAGGTGACCGTCCTCGACTTCGGCCGCGCCATCGCCCACGGCACCCCGGACGAGGTGCGCCGCGACCCCGAGGTGCTGCGCGCCTACCTCGGCACCGGCGCCGAGGGGGAGGAGGACGCGGCATGACGACCTTCCTGGACAACGTCTTCAACGGCCTCGCCCTGGGCGCGGTCTACGCCCTCGTCGCCCTCGGCTTCGTCATCATCTTCAAGGCCTCCGGCGTCATGAACTTCGCCCACGGCTCCCTGCTCCTCCTCGGCGGCTACCTCACCGCCGTGCTCCACGACGACCTCGGCTTCGCCGGCGCCCTCGCCGTGGCCGTCCTGGTGACCGCGGCCGTGGCCGGCGCCCTGGACCGCTTCCTGCTCCAGGCAGGCGGCGGAGCGGACCCGCACGCCGCCCACGTGCAGACCATCGTCACCATCGGCGTCGACATCCTCATCCTCACCGACCTGTCCCGGCGCATCGGCGGCGACCTGCTCTCGCTGGGCGACCCCTGGGGCGACTCGGTGAGCGGGCTGGGGCCGGTGACCGTCGCGGACAGCCGCATCGCCGCGATCGTCGTGTCCACCCTGGTCATCGCCGGCGTCTTCGCCCTGTTCCGGTACACCTCCTGGGGCCTGTCGCTGCGCGCCTCGGCCGAGGACGTCGAGGCGGCCGCGCTGATGGGCGTACGGCTGGTCCGGATCCGCATGCTCGCCTGGTGCCTCGCCGGAGCGCTCGCCGCCCTGGCGGCGGTGTTCCTCGCGGCGTTCCCCGCCCCCGGCCTGGAGCGCACCACCGGCCAGATCGCCCTCAAGGCGTTCCCGGCGGCGATCCTCGGCGGGATGGCCTCGCCGCCCGGCGCCCTCGCCGGCAGCCTGCTCATCGGCATGACCGAGGCGCTCGTCGCGGGCTACCAGTCCGATCTGCACGTCCTCGGCGAGGGCTTCGGCGACGTCGCTCCCTACGCGGTGATGGTGCTGGTCCTGCTGGTGCGGCCCACCGGGCTGTTCGGCGGAAAGGCGGCGGTCCGTGTCTGACCGGCTCTCCCGCGCCCTGACCACCCGCCCGGCCCGGACCGTCGCCGCCGTCACCGTCCTGTGCGCCCTGCCCTTCTACCTCGACGCGTTCTGGCTGCGCATCGGCCTGTTCTCGATGGCGGCGGCCATCGGCGCGGTGGGCCTGGGCCTGCTGTCCGGCACCGCCGGCCAACTCTCCCTCGGCCACGCCTTCTTCCTGGCCGTGGGCGCCTACGGCTACGTCTGGCTGGCCGGTGAACCCGGCCCGGGCCTGCCGACCGCCGTGGCCGCCGTACTCGCCGTCCTGCTCGCCGGAGCGGCCGGCGGTCTCTTCAGCCCCGTCGCCGGCCGGGTACGCGGCATCTACCTCGGCGTCGCCACCCTGGCCCTGGTCTTCCTCGGCCACCACGTCCTGCTCACCGCGGACTCCGTCACCGGCGGATTCAACGGCCGCTCCGTACCGCCCCTCGAACTCGGCGGCTTCTCCTTCTCCGCGGACTCCGAACTCATTCTGCTCGGCGTCCCCTTCGGCGCGGAGGAACGACTGTGGTACCTGGGGCTCGCCCTCTTCGCGCTCACCTGGTTCACCGCCCGCGGACTGCTCCGGGGCCGTCCCGGGCGCGCCCTCGCGGCCCTGCGCGACAGCGAGACCGCGGCCGCTGTGATGGGCGTGGACGTCTCCCGCCACCGCTCGGCGGCCTTCGTCGTCTCGTCGATGTACGCCGGCCTGGCGGGAGTGATGCTCGCCCTCTCCTTCCGCCGCGTCGTGCCCGACTACTTCGGCCTCGTCCTGTCGGTCGACTACCTCGCCATGATCGTCATCGGCGGACTCGGATCGGTCGCCGGAGCCACCGCCGGCGCCGTCTTCGTGACCGCGCTGCCCCTGCTGATGACCCGCTACGCCGACCAACTGCCCCTCGTGGCCGCCCCCGGCACCACCGACGGCACGGTCGGCCCCACCGAGGCCGCCCGCTACCTCTACGGAGCGGCGATCGTCCTCATCCTGCTCTTCGCCCCCGACGGCCTGCACGGCCTGGTCCGCCGCCTGCGCACCCGCCTGCGCCGCCGGCCACCCGCCCCGCCGCCCCCGGCCACCACCCCCGCCACACCCTCACCCGAGCCGTCCGCACGAGCCAAGGAGCCGACCCAGTGAAGTCCACGCACCACTCGCACCGCGTACGCCCCAGGACGCTCCTGGCCACCGCCCTCGCGGCCCTGCTGCTCACCGCCACCGGATGCAGCTCCAAGGCGAACTCCTCCGGGAGCACCGACGACGGCGCCGACGGCGTCAAGACCGGCCCCGGGGTGACCGGGAAGACCATCAGACTCGGCGCGTTGACGGATCTCACCGGCCCCTACGCCACCCTCGGCAAGAGCATCGTGCAGGCCCAGCAGATGTGGGCGGACGAGGTCAACGCCCGCGGCGGCATCTGCGACCGGCGCATCGAGATCGTCGTCAAGGACCACGGCTACGACGTCCAGAAGGCCGTCACCGCCTACGCCGACCTCTCCACGGACGTCCTGGCTCTTCCCCAGGTCATAGGCTCGCCCGTGATGGCCGCGCTGCTCGACGACATCGAACGGGACAAGGTGCTCACCTTCCCGCAGGCCTGGGCCGCCTCCCTGCTGGACCGGGACTCCGTCCAGGTCCTGGGCACCACCTACGACATCGACATGATCGCCGCGGTCGACTTCCTCACCCGCGACAAGGGCCTGGCGAAGGGCGACACGATCGGACACGTCCACTTCGAGGGCGACTACGGCGCCAACGCCCTCGAAGGCTCGCGGTGGGCCGCGAAGAAGGCCGGCCTGAAGGTCGTCGGCCAGAAGATCAAGGCGACCGACACCGACCTGTCCGCGCAGGTCTCCGCCCTGCGCAAGGAGGGAGTGAAGGCCATCCTGATCAGCGCGGGACCGGCCCAGACCGCGTCGCTGGTCGGTGTCGCGGCCTCCCGTGGCCTGAAGGTGCCCGTCGTCAGCAGCGCCCCCGGCTACGCCCCGCAGCTGATGAAGACCCCGGCCGCCCCCGCGCTCACCGCCCTGCTCAACGTGGTCAGCGCCGCGCCCGCGGTCAGCTCCGACCTGCCCGGGGTGCGCAAGATGGTCGCCTCCTACAAGAAGAAGTACCCGGGCTCCCTCATCGACTCGGGCGTGCTCTCCGGCTACAACGCCGCCCAGCTGATGGGCAACGACCTGAAGAAGGCCTGCGACAAGGGCGGCCTCACCCGCGAGGACCTGGTCGAGGCCCACCGCTCCCAGTCCGGCGTCGACGTCGGCCTCGGCACCGCGCAGGACTTCTCCGACAAGGCGCGGCCCGCGAGCACCTCGACCTACGTGCACAAGCCGGACGCCGAGGCGGTCGGAGCCGCGGTGAACGTCGAGGACGCGCACACGGCACCCGGCGTCGAGGAGTACCTCGCCTCCCGGAGCTCGTGACCCCGCCCGGGCGACGAACGGGCCACTGGGCCCCGGCCTGCGGAATCACGGTCCTTCGGGGCCCGGAGCTGACCTCAGGGCGACCAGACATACGGTGTCGTCGTGGTGACCGCGTGCAGGCCGAGGCGGGTGAGGACCGGCGCGCTGTCGGCCGAGGCGTCGACGTGGACGTAGGGGACGTCCCGCTCGGCAGCGAGCCGGGCCCGGTGGGCGACCATGGCCCGGTAGATGCCCTGTCCACGCCAAGCCTCTGGCGTGGAGCCGCCCCAGAGGCCGCCGAAGTCGACGCCGTCCTGGAACACCACCCAGGCGGCGCTGACGACTTCGGTGCCTGCCTCGGCGACGAGGACGACGGTGTTCTCCGGACCGTTCTCGATCCGAGCGGCCAGCTCGCCGGCCAGCCAGCCCCAGTCCTCACCCCAGACGGTGCTCTCCATGGCGGCGATGCGCTGGAGATCCGCACTGGCGGTGACACGGCGGAGGGTCACGCCGGCGGGCAGGACGGGGCCGGCGGCGAGGTCCGCGGACCGCCCGATGAGCACGGTCTCCGTGTCCTCGGCGACGAATCCGGCCGCGCTGAGCCGGTCGGTGACGTCGGCGGGGAGGTCGTGGGCGCGGGTCTTCCATTCGACCGCCTCACCACGGGCAGCGTAGAAGTCACGCTGCCGCGCTATGAGCGCGTCGGGTTCCTCCCCGCACACACCGAGGTCGCGTGGGCCCGTCACGAAACCCCGGTGCCATCCGACGACACGGGTCACCGGGCCGTCCTTCTCGACGCGGGCGCTGCCGCCCGGCGGGGTGACATCACGGAGCTGGGCGTCGTACGCGGCGCGGAGATCGCTGATCAGTGTGTCCGTCACCGGAACACCGTACGGACCGGGGCGAGCGGGAGGGCACGGCCGGAACCGGCCGGAACCGGAACCGGTCGCCGCCACCGCCCGGGCCCACCGCCGGCCGTCAGTCGGACCGCCGCTCCCCGTGGTAGCGCTGGGCGAGCCGGGCGAGGGCGACCGCACCGAGCAGCAGTCCGAAGTCGCGCAGCGCGATGTCGTAGTGGCCCGGGATGGTCAGCAGGTTGACGATGATGCCGGCCAGCCACCCGGCGACCAGCCAGCCCCCGAAACGGGGCGCGAGGGCGACGACGAGACCCGCGACGATCTCGATGACACCGACGGCGTACATGGCTGCCTGGGCGTTGCCGGGCACGACGTCGTTGATCCACGGCGCGAGGTAGACGGGCCAGTCCACGAGCAGGTTGGTGAACTTGTCCAGCCCGAACAGGATCGGCGCCACGGTGAACCCCGCGCGCAGGACGACGAACGCCTGGTAGCCGGGATCGCCGAGCGCGACACGCCTAGGGGTGGTGGACGGTGTGGTGGTGGTTGCGGACGACATGACGCCCGTCCCTTCTGTCGAGGCCTTCTATCAACAACTCTCATTAACGATAGAAGTACGCGACGCCTCTTTAGTCAAGGCCTGTGGGTTTTACACTGGTGTTCGTGGACCACCCGAATGAGGCACCCCAGGCACCCCAGGCACCCCAGGCCCCCAAGGGACCCCAGTCCGATGTCTCCGCCGTCGCCGCTCTGGACGAGCCGACCCGCAGGAGGCTGTACGACCACGTCGTGCGCCAGTCGGGACCGGTCAGCCGCGACGAAGCCGCCGCCGCCCTCGGCCTGGCGCGCCAGACCGCCGCCTTCCACCTGGACCGCCTGGCGGACGAAGCGCTCCTGGACGTCGTCTACGAGCGGCGCAGCGGCCGCACCGGGCCGGGGGCCGGCCGGCCCGCCAAGCTGTACAAGCGCTCGGCGAAGCAGGTCACGGTCAGCCTGCCCGAACGGCACTACGAGCTGGCCGGAAAGCTCCTCGCCCAGGCCATGGAGGAAGCCGAGACCACCGGCGAACCGGTCCGCGCCGTCCTGCACCGAAAGGCCCGGACCCACGGCGCCCGGCTCGCCGTGCAGGGCGCCCCGAGCGTGTTCGACCTGCTGGAGCGCTACGGCTTCGAGCCGCGCTTCGACGGCGAGGCGATCGTGCTGGGCAACTGCCCCTTCCACGAACTCGCCCGCGAGCACACCCAGACCGTGTGCGGCATGAACCTCCACCTGCTCGGCGGTGTCCTCGAAGGGCTCGACGAAGGCACCCTCCAGGCATGCCTCGCCCCGAGCCCCGGCCACTGCTGCGTCCGCCTGGAACCGACCGCCGCAGCGTGACAGGCCGTACCGTCGAACCGGCAACCGAGGAGGAACCCCGATGCGCAGAGTGACCTACTCGATGGGCGTCTCGCTCGACGGTTACATCGTCGGGCCGGACGGCGGCTTCGACTGGACGGCGCCCGTCGAGGACGTCTTCCGCTTCTGGATCGACGAGATCCGGGAGGTCGGCGTCCACCTGCTGGGCCGTCGGCTGTACGAGACGATGCTGTACTGGGAGACCGCGGACCAGGAGCAATCGCTCGACGACGCGGAGCTCGAGTGGGCCGCCCTCTGGAACCCGCTCCCGAAGGTGGTGTTCTCCACCACGCTGTCGACGGTCCAGGGCCACGCCCGTCTGGCCTCCGGCGGCGTGGCGGAGGAGATCGAGCGGTTGCGAGCCGAGCCAGGGGAGGGCGATATCGCGATCGGCGGCGCGACCCTCGCCGCGGAGGCGGCCGCGGCGGGGCTGATCGACGAGTACCGGACCATGGTCTACCCGGTGCTGGTCGGCGGTGGCATTCCGTTCTTCCCCCGGCACGAGCGCCGGGTGGACCTCGAACTCGTCGAGACCCGCACCTTCAGCTCGAAGGTCGTCTACCTCCGCTACCGCGTGACGCGCTAGTGCGGCGACGCTGCCGGCCACCACCCGCCCACCGAACTCGTAGAACCGCCCACCGAGCTCGCAAGACCCGCCCACCGAACTCGCAAGACCCGCAGACCGCGCTCGCAAAGCCCTTCCGCCGTAATTCATTTGACCGGGCCGCGGCCCCACGCTGCACTGTGGCCCGGCACCACCCGTCGTGGTGCCGGCAACCCGAGGAGGCAGCGGCAGCATGGAGATTCGCCCCACCACCGACGAGGATCTCGACGTCTTCGTCGACACGGTCCATGCAGCGTTCGGGCGCTTCCCGGAAACCCCGGTCGACGGCGGCGGGCTGTGGTGGTCGGCGCTCGAGACGGACCGCTGCCTCCTCGCCCGGACGGCGGACGGGCGGCCCGTCGGCACCGCCGCCACGCACTCGTTCGAGCTCACGCTGCCCGGTGAAACCCTCGTCCCGGCCCCCGGGGTGACCGCCGTCGGCGTCCTCCCCTCGCACCGGCGCCAGGGCGTGCTCAGCGCGATGATGCGGCATCAGCTCGCCGAGCTGCGGGCCGGCGGAGAGGTCCTCTCCGTGCTGCTGGCCTCCGAGGCGCCGATCTACGGCCGGTTCGGCTACGGACCGGCGACCTACACGCAGCGGCTGACGGTGCCGCGCCACCGGGCCGCCCTCGCCCCGAGCCGGGCGCGTGGAACGGCCGACGCACCTGCGGCCGACCCGGACAACGGCTCGGTGGAGGTACTGCGCCGCACCGAATGCGGCGACATCCTGGAGGAGGTCTACGACCGCTACCGCCGCGCCCAGCCGGGCGCGCTGTCCCGGCCGCACCGCTGGTGGGCCTTGCGCGCGGGGCAGCCCCCGATCTCTCCGGCGCCGCGCTACGTCGCCGTCCACCGTGACGCCGACGGCGTCCCGGACGGGTATGCCAGCTACTCGATCGACGCGGACACCTTGACGGTCGACGAGACGATCGCCGCCGACGACGCCGTCTTCACGGCCCTGGCCCGGTTCGCGCTCGCCCACGACCTGGTCTCCAAGGTCGTGTTCAACCAGGTCCCGCCCCAGCACCCGCTGAGCTGGCAGCTCGCGGACTTCCGCGCCGGCGAGGTGAGCGGCGTCATGGACTGGCTCTGGGTGCGGCTGCTGGACGTCCCACGCGCGCTGACGGCGCGCGGCTGGTTCGCGGACGGCGACATCGTCCTCGACGTCGAGGACCCGTTCCTCGACGAGCACGGCCGCTACCTGCTGACCGTCCGGGACGGCAAAGCCGACTGCGTCCTGACGGACCGGGAGCCCGACCTGTCCCTGGACGTACGGGACCTGGGCTCGGTCTACCTCGGCGGCACAGCCCCGAGCACGCTCGTGCGTGCCGGACACATCCGGGCCCACCACCCGGACGCGGCCCCCCTCGCCGACGCCCTCTTCCGCGCCGACCGCTCCCCGCACTGCCTGCACTGGTTCTGACCGCCTGTACTCCGACCACCCCATCGACGTGGGGCACACCGTCGAACTGGTCCTGCTGCACGACCTGGTGGAGATCTACGCCGGCGACACCCCGCTCTACGACGCGGCAGCCGGGACGGACCAGCAGGAGCGGGAAGCCGTCGCGGCCGACGAACTCTTCGCTCTGCTCCCGGCCGAGCAGGCACGGCGCATGCGGGCCCTCTGGGACGAATTCGAGGAACGCCACACCCCGGAAGCCAGATGCGCCAAGGAGGAGCCTGACCGGTCAGTGACGCAGGCGGGCGTTGAGCCGGGCGGCCTGGTGTGTCAGGTGCCGGCGTTCGCCGAGGCTGGGGGCCTTGTGGGCCGCCTCGGCATACAGCCGTGCCGCCGTCTCCAGGTCGCCGTCGCGCTCGTGGAGGTACGCGGCCACCGCGGTGTGGCGGGGCAGTGCGGCATCGAGAGCCGCGAGCGCCGCCAGCCCGGCGCGCGGTCCGTCGGCCTCGCCGACGGCGACCGCGCGATTGAGCCGGACGACGGGGCTGTCGGTCAGCCGCACCAACTCGTCGTACCACTCGACGATCTGCACCCAGTCGGTCTCCTCGGCTCGGGGCGCGTCGGCGTGCAGGGCGGCGATGGCGGCCTGGGCCTGGTACTCGCCCAGCCGGTCCCGGGCGAGGGCCGTCTGCAGGATCGCGACGCCTTCGGCGATCAACCCGGTGTCCCACCGGCCGCGGTCCTGCTCGGCGAGCGGCACCAGACTGCCGTCGGGCGCCGTCCGGGCGGCGCGCCGGGCGTGGTGCAGCAGCATGAGGGCGAGCAGCCCCGCCACCTCCGGGTGGTCGACGGCGGCCGCGAGCTGCCGGGTGAGCCGTATGGCTTCCGCGGCGAGGTCGACGTCACCGGAGTAGCCCTCGTTGAAGACCAGGTAGAGGACGCGCAGCACCGTGGCGACGTCGCCGGGCTGATCGAACCGCACACCGGCCAGCGTGCGCTTGGCCCGGCTGATCCGCTGGGCCATGGTTGCCTCGGGCACCAGGTAGGCCCGGGCGATCTGGCGGGTGGTGAGCCCGCCGACCGCGCGCAGTGTGAGCGCGATGGCGGAGGACGGCGTCAGGGACGGATGGGCGCACAGGAAGTAGAGCCGGAGCGTGTCGTCCGCCGCGGGCCCCGGCCCGGGCACCGGCTCCTCCCTGACGAGGTCCTCACGCCGACGGCGGGCGGCGTCCGCCCGGGCCTGGTCGAGGAACTTGCGCCACGCCACGGTGACCAGCCAGCCCTTCGCGTCCCGCGGCGGGTCGGACGGCCAGACCCGCAGTGCCTCGACCAGCGCCTCCTGCACGGCGTCCTCGGCCGCCGCGAAGTCGGCTCCGCGGCGGACGAGGAGGGCCAGCACGCTCGGGGTGAGGCTGCGGAGCAGGGCCTCGTCCATCGGTGGGGTCACTCCGTGATGGTGGCCGTGGTGCCGTAGAAGGGGCGCACCTCGAGCCACTCGTGGATCGGCTTCCCGCCGGCCCCGGGGGCGGCCGACAGCTCCCCGGCCAGCTCGACCGCGCGCTCGTAGCTGTCGACGTCGATCACCATCCAGCCGGCGATGAGGTCCTTGGTCTCGGCGAACGGGCCGTCGGTCACCGGCGGACGCCCCTCACCGTCGTAGCGGACCCAGGCGCCCTCGGGGGCGAGCGCCTGGCTGTCGACGTACTCGCCGGTCTTCTCCAGCCGGGCCGCGAAGTCGTTCATGTACTGCACGTGCGCCGAGATCTCCTCGGGCGTCCACTGGTCCATGGGGACGTCGTTCACGGCCGCCGGAGCTCCGCGGTAGTGCTTGAGCAGCAGGTACTTGGCCATTTTGTCTTCTCCTGGGTGCTGGTGCGGCCCATTGTGGTCGCGTTCACCCCGGGGACGAAGCAGGCCACGGGTTCTCGACATCGCCGCCCAAGATTTTTTCCGGGCTCTCGTGGACGAGCCGAGTGAGCCGTTCTCATGCCCGGCCGACGAGCGACTCGGGCGAGGATGACGCAGCCGATGAGTTCACGGCCCTCGAACGGTCTGCCCAGCGACACGACCGTTCTCGACAGGAGTGCCATGTCCACCATCCAGCCCGTGATCCTGACGGCCGACCAGGACGTCCTCCTCGGCTTCTACACGAACCTGTTCGGCGCCGAGGAGATCTTCCGCGTTCCGGAGGAGGGCCCCGCCTTCTACGTCGGCCTGCGCATCGGCGACACCGACCTCGGGCTGGTGACCAAGGCGAACGCGGAGACGGGGGCGGCGCCGCGGATCCTGCTCAGCATCGGCGTCGACGACGTCGACGAGACGCTCGCCCGGGTGACGGCCCTCGGCGGCTCGGTCCGCAGCGGCCCCGACGACATGCCGTGGGGACAGCGCGTCGCCCACATCTCCGACCCCGACGGCAACCCGGTGAACCTCACGCAGCCGATCCCGGCCCCCTGACACCGATGACGGTCACCACTCCCCGCTGCCCACCAGGTAGGTGATGCCGGCGAGGACGGCCAGGACCAGTGCCGGGATGGCCACACCCTTGGCGATGGAGGTGAGGGTGCGCGTCCTCCCGGCAGCCTGTCCGGTGTAGTGATCGCGACGTGCCGCCAGATCGTGCCGGGCGATCGCGCCGGTGATCAACGCTGCCGCGCCGGTGATCAGACACACGGTGAGGGGCGTGAGCGCTCCGTGTTCGCGGATGTTGTCCTCGATGTTGCCGTAGACCCCCGCGTCACTCCGGTCCATGATCGCGGCCACTGCGCTCTGGATGGCCAGCACGAGGGTGATCAGAGCGGTGACGGCGAGGGCGAGTGCGGCGACGGCCAGGGCGAGAGCCGGTCCGGGTGGGGGTGGTGGCGCCTTTCCTGAAGGGACTGTGGGGGTCACCGGCGGTGTCGCGGGAGGAGGCGGGATTTTCGACTGGCCGATGACCGCCGTATCCCCCGCGCCGCCCGATCCGTGCGTCGCCTTCGTGGCGCCGTTCGAGGGGCCGGTACCCGATCCGCCGGAGTCGCGCTGGTGCGCGAGCGTGATCACCGCCTCGACGTGGATGACCGACTCGTCGGCCACGCCCTTGAGCACGATGTCGCCGGCCAGGTGTCCTTCGGCGGTCGTGTCGATGTGGACGTCCAGGCCTCCCGGGGTCGGGTCGACGCGCAGCCACGCCTGTTGCGGCTGGGCCACGCAGTGGCGGGCCAGTGGCGGGCCGTGCATGGTCACGGACTGCTTCGGCGGGGCCGAGCCCTGCGGCACCCGGCCGAAGTCCAGGTGGTCCGGGGCCGGCTGCAGACGGATGTCGCTCAGGCACTTGGATGCCAGATCGGCGATCTGCTCGACATCGTTGCGCGCGACTTCCTCCAGGTGCTGACGTGCTCCTTCGGCCCGGGGCAGCTCGGGGTGCCGCAGCCGTTTGTCCAGTTCCAGCACGGCGCCCTGCCGCTCGAGGAACGCGTCGCTGCTCAGAGCGGCCTTCAGCGCAGGGGGTGAGGGTATGGCGGCGATCTTGATGCGGCCGCGCCGGCTGTGCGCCAGATGCAGCTCCCCGTGGAGTTCGGCTGCCTTCTTGGGCCTCTGGTTGGGGTTCTGCTCTCGTACGTGCCGGTAGACGTATTCGTACAGGTCGTCCAGGGAGACCTTGCCGTCCGCGTCGATGTCGGCTTCGCCGGTTTCGAGGCCTTGGACCACGGCGTGGGTGAACACCGACGGCCGGGCAGCGGAGTTCTCGGTGAGCCGGTTGTCCTCGAAGGCGTACTCCATGGAGTCGGAGGCGGTGATGACGGCCCAGCCCCGTCCGCTGTCGGGTTCGTCCTTCGCGAAGGACTCCAGGACGTTGACGTCTCCTGAAGCGCGCACGGAGGCCGAGCCCTTGGAGAAGGCGCCGCCGTAGCAGCAGTCGAGGAAGAGGACCGTGCGGCCCGCCCGGGTGGTGGCCATGCAGCTGCGGACGAACTGGGAGGGGACGGCCGTGGCGGCCAGCAGCGGGGGTTCGGTGTCGCTCGCGGCGAAGTACAGTTCGCCGGATTCGCTCTTGAGGCCGTGGCAGGAGAAGTGCAGCAGGAGCGTGTCGGCGCGGTTGCGCTCGTGGAAGAAGCGCTGGATGCGCCGGCGCATGAGGTCGGCCGACGCGTTGTGCACGACCTCCACCTCGAAGTCGCCTATGTGCGGGTCGTGCAGCACTTTCTCGAGCGCCGCGGCGTCCTGGGCCGGGGCGTTGAGCTTCTTGAGGCCTTGGTCCGTGTAGCGGTCGTTGGCGATGATCAGCGCGTGTCGGGAAGCGGTCATGGCTCGGCTCCGGCGGGGGAGTGGCGCTGGGTGAAGATCCTGATGGCTTCCGCGACCTGTTCGTCCGTCGCCTCGGACAGTTCCAGGACGTCGTCTCCCATCTGCAGGTGCAGGGACGGGCGCGTGTCATGGTGGCGGCCCAGCCAGGACCGGATGACGGTCACCACCTGGTTCAGTGCCGTCGCCGAACTGCCCAGGGTCACCAGCAGGGCGCCGATCTGGGTGACGTCCACGGCTCGGGCGCCGGGCGGGGCCTCGCCGCCCGGGAGGGTCCTGACGTCGGCGATGTCGAGATCCAGCAGTTCCTCGCGCAGGTAGCCGGTCAGCTCGGCGACGCGTTCGGCTTCCGCGTCCGGTTCGGTGAGGAGGATGCGCAGCGTGTTCTCCACCGGTCAGCCCCTTTTGCTTGCTCGTCGGGGCGCAGAGTCGCTGTGCGGTGGGCTCTACGTCTGTAACTACAGTTTCTGCTGCTCACAGCGGGGTGGCAAGTCGCCCCGGGCGGCATCAATATGACGGTTCAACGTTAAGGTTTCCCATTCAACTTGGGGTGGCTCAACGCCACGAGAGGCGTCCGCCGGGCACGTACGACCGGTCCGACATGGCCACGATGACGGCCGGCCGTGGTCGTGTCGGCGGCACGCCCCCCATAGCCTCTTCCCCATGCCGTCCTCGCGCCTCCACCGCGTCGCCGTCCTCGTACTCGAGGGAGCGAAGCCACTCGACGTCGGCATCCCCGCGCAGGTCTTCACGACCCGCGCGAGCATGCCCTACGAGGTACGGGTCTGCGGGGCGGCACCCGGTCTCGTCACCGGCGGCGACGGCCTGTCCTACTCCGTCGCCCACGGCCTGGACGCGCTGGCCTGGGCCGACATCGTCTTCGTCCCCGGCTACCGGCACCCGGACCGCGACGACCCGCCGCAGCCCGTCGCCGACGCACTGCTGGCCGCCCACGCCCGGGGCGCACGGCTCGCCGCCATCTCCACCGGCGCCTTCGCCCTCGCCGCCACCGGCCTGCTCGACGGCAGACGCGCCACCACGCACTGGCACTACACCCGCGCGCTGAAAGCCAAGCACCCGCTCATCCAGGTCGACGAGAACGTCCTGTTCGTCGACGAGGGCAGCGTCCTCACCTCGGCCGGCGCCGCCTCCGGCATCGACCTGTGCCTGCACATCCTGCGCGGCGACCTCGGAGTGGCCGCCTCGAATCACGCCGCCCGCCGCCTGGTCGCGGCCCCCTACCGCAGCGGAGGCCAGGCCCAGTACGTGCCGCGCAGCGTCCCCGAACCGCTCGGCGAGCGCTTCGGCGCCACCCGCGAGTGGGCCCTGCACCGGCTCGGCGAGCCCCTCACCCTCGATCTGCTGGCACAGCAGGCCGGAGTGTCGGCGCGCACGTTCTCCCGCCGCTTCGTGGAGGAGACCGGCTACACGCCGATGCAGTGGGTGATGCGCGCCCGCGTCGACCTCGCCCGCGAACTGCTGGAGCGCTCCGAGCGCAGCGTCGAACAGATCGCCGCCGACGTCGGCCTCGGCACCGGCGCGAACCTGCGTCTGCACTTCCAGCGCATCCTGGGCACCACCCCCAGCGAGTACCGACGCACCTTCACCCGCGGCGCATAGCCCTGGCCGGATCCTTTTGAACCATGGCGATACCGCCACTGTCGGCGGCGCGGGCCGCACGCGAGCCTGAGGGCGAAGGGAAGGGACATCACCTATGACTCGCATCGCCATCAACGGATTCGGCCGCATCGGACGCAACGTGCTGCGCGCCCTGCTGGAACGCGACAGCACCCTCGAGATCGTCGCCGTCAACGACCTCACCGAGCCCACCACGCTCGCCCGGCTGCTCGCCTACGACAGCACGGCCGGCCGGCTCGGACGTCCCGTCACCGTCGAGGGGAACACCCTCGTCGTCGACGGCCGCCGGATCACGGTGCTGGCCGAGCGCGAACCGGCGCAGCTGCCCTGGGCCGAACTCGGCGTCGACATCGTCGTGGAAGCCACCGGCCGCTTCACCTCCGCCAAGGCCGCCCGCGCCCACCTCGACGCCGGCGCCCGCAAGGTCCTCGTCAGCGCACCGTCCGACGGCGCCGACATCACCCTCGCCTTCGGCGTGAACAGCGACACCTACGACCCCGGCCTGCACACGATCGTCTCCAACGCCTCCTGCACCACCAACGCGCTCGCCCCGCTCGCCAAGGTCCTCGACGACCTCGCCGGCATCGAGCACGGCTTCATGACGACGGTGCACGCCTACACCCAGGAGCAGAACCTCCAGGACGGCCCGCACCGCGACGCCCGCCGCGCCCGCGCCGCCGGCGTCAACATCGTGCCGACCACGACCGGTGCCGCGAAGGCGATCGGCCTGGTACTGCCGGGCCTGGACGGCAAGCTCTCGGGCGACTCGATCCGCGTCCCCGTGCCGGTGGGCTCGATCGTCGAACTCAACACGACCGTGGCCCGCGACGTCACCCGCGACGACGTGCTCGCCGCCTACCGGGCCGCGGCCGCGGGGCCGCTCGCCGGCATCCTGGAGTACTCCGACGACCCGCTCGTCTCCTCCGACATCGTGGGCAACCCCGCCTCGTCCATCTTCGACTCGGCCCTCACCCGCGTCGACGGCCGCCACGTCAAGGTCGTCGCCTGGTACGACAACGAGTGGGGCTTCTCCAACCGCGTGATCGACACGCTGCAGCTCCTCGCCGGCTGACCGGCCGCCACGGACACGGCCAGGCACGCCCTCGGAGCGCCGCGGCGCCCGAGAACGCCGCTGCCTGGCCGGACCGGCACGCGCCCTCGCCCCTACGCCCTCCCGCGAGGCCCGTCCTCGGCGAGCTCGGCCGGTGCCTCGCCGTCGGCGGCCGGTTCACGGGAGGGTCGTCCGGCTGGTGGGCCGATCTCGACCGGCCGCCGGTACATCCACGTGAGGAGAGGACCACTCATGGCGGTGGTGACCAGGGCCATGAGGACCATCATCGAGTACAACGGGCCGTCCAGCAGACCGAGTTGCAGACCAACCCCGAGGATGATCAGCTCGGTCAGGCCCCGGGTGTTCATGAGCGCGGCGAGCACCAGGGTCGGCCGGGGCTCCAGCCCCTGGGTCCGGGCACCGAGGTAGGTGCCGCCGAACTTCCCCGCGACGGCGACCAGCAGGACGGCCGCGAACTCCAGGAGCCGGGAGCCGTCCACTCCCGTCAGGTCCACCTGGAAGCCGGCGACCACGAAGTAGACCGGCAGCAGCACCGAGGTCACCTGTGCGGTCCGTTCGGAGATGTCCGCCCGGACGCGTGGCGCCACCTCCCGCGGCACCACCAGACCGAAGAGGAACGCCCCGAAGATGTAGTGCAGTCCCATGAGTTCGGTGGCGGCGCCGCTCAACAGGGCGCCGACGAGCACCACCGACAGCCGGCCGGAGGTGAGATCGACCGGCCCGCCGGCAACGGCCAGAACGCGGCGCAGCAGTGGCCGCACGACAAGAGCCAGCACGGCGACGAACGGTACGACGAGGGCCAGTTGCCACGGGGTGCCCCCGCCGCAGACCGCCTGGATCGCGGCCAGCCCGGACCACGCCACGACGTCCACCACCGCGGCGGTGGCCAGCGCGATACCGCCGACCTGGGTGCGTGACAGACCCCGGTCGCTGAGGATCCGGGCGAGCACCGGGAAGGCCGTGACCGACACGGACAGGCCGATGAACACCAAGAAGGCCACCGGTCGGCCGACGGTCCTGTCCTGCAGGAGGAAGAGGCCCAGCGGGATGCCGAGCGCGAAGGGGACGAGGGTGGAGCCGAGTGCGGCCCCGGCGGTGAGCCGGCCCCTGCCCCGCAGGAACCGGTGCTCGATCTCCAGACCGACGCAGAACATGAACAGCGCGACGCCGACGCTGGACATCGACGACAGCACCGAGCGCACACCGGACGGGAACAGCGCCTGAGTGATCGCGCCGTGGAAGAGCGTGGGCCCGAAGAGGATGCCCGCGAGGATCTCTCCCACGACGGGCGGCTGCCTCAGCTTCACGGCGACGGCCCCGAGAGCACGGGCCACCACAAGGATCAAGGACAGGTCGATCAGGAACAACGCGGCTGGATGGCTGGTCACTTGTGTGCCCTCCGCTTGAAACGCCATAGGTGAACAGAACGGAAGAGGGGGCCGTCAGCCGCCGGGCGGGTCTTCGCCGGGCGTCACCCGCACCGAGTCGAACAGCTTGACCATGAAGTCCTCGAGTACGGCGGTCGGGGCGGGGCCGAGGGTTCCCGCGAGTGCCACCCGGCCGGGGGAGTAGGTCAGTTGGCGGCTGAGCGGTGCGTCGGCCTGTTGCCGATGCCACCGCAGCACCATCGGGTCGTCGCGGAACGCCTCCTCCCCGGTGATGCGGCAGTACCCGGAGCCGAGGGCGTGGCCGGGGAAGAGGAAGGCGCCGTAGAGCCGGTCGGGGCTCGGGTCCCGGGGTCCGGGGAGGCCGGCCGGGCCTTCGACGGCCAGGCGGACCGCCAGGCCCGGAAGACGGATGCCGGTGGCCAGTTCGAAGGTGTCCATGATGAAGCGCCCCCCGGAGCGGGCCCCCACCTCCAGGAACACCGGGCCTTCGGGCGTCTCGATCGCCTCCAGGTGGAACGGGCCGTTCTCGATGCCGACCGCCCGCAGACAGCGCGACGTCCAAGCGGTGAGGTCCGCACTGGTGTCGATCTGCACCGTTCCCACAGGACTGCCTGCGGCGTAGGCGAGACATGTGCCCACGTACCGGCCGGCGAGGACGACGGCGGGTCGGCCGGCCACCAGCAGTCCGTCCACGTGCATGATGCGACCGCTGACGAACTGCTCGACCTCGAACCCGTCGACGTCGATCGACAGGGTTCCGCCGCGCACCGCGGCCAGGGCCGCGGCGACCGACGGGAAGACATGCGTCCCGTCGCTGCCCTGACCCGCGAGCGGCTTCAGGACGGTCCGTCCCTGCCAGGGGACCGCCCCCTCTCCTCCCGCGAGCGCCGCGGGCAGCGGCATGAACCGCGGCACACGTACTCCGGCGGCCTCCACCGCCGTCTTCATGACCACCTTGTCCCGGACCGGCAGGACATCGCGCACGGTGGCGCCGGGGACGCCCAGGGCCTCGCGCACCTGCGCCGCGGGAATCACATCCAGTTCGGACGTGGAGATGACGAGGTCCGGCGCGGGCAGGCCCTCGACGGCCGCGAGGACCTCCGCCGCCGTGTCGCCGGTCCCGGAGCGCTCGACCACGCGCAGGGGAACACCGACCGGCAGCGTGCGCACCTTCTGGGCGGTGGTGACGTAGGTGACCTGATGAGCATGGTGGTCGATGTTCTCGGCGTAGTGGACGGACGATTCGGGGATGCCGTGCATGACCAGAACGCGCATGTACATCCGTTCCCTTCGCCGCGGAAGGCTGCTGTGATCGATTCGGGGGCTTCGCGTACTGTGTGGCGCAGTGATCAAGGAGAGGAGCTCGTGTGTCAGCTCGCCTTGTCGTGGTGGATCCGGACTTCGAGGCCCAGTTCGAGCGGGTGAGGGACCGGCTGCTCGTGCCCATGGCCGAGGCGGCGCACAGCGGCCGGGGACCCGATGTGCTGGTGGAAGCGCCGGCGGCGTTCCGGACCGTCGGCGCGTGCCTGGCGGCGGCCGTCGCGGACGGACCGCGAGTCTGGACGCCGAACGGGCGCTGGGAACACGAAGGTCTGAGAATCGTCGACCTGCCCACCTCCCCTCTCGATCTGCTCTACTCGGCGTTGCGCGCGTTGTCCGGCGCCCTTGTGGAGCCCTCGGATTCCGCACACCCGGCCGGCACGGCCGGGGCGCTCCGCGCGCTCGACGCCACCGGCGAGGGCACCGCGGTGCGTCTGGTCGGCACGATGGCGCGGGTGCTGTCCCTCATGGACCTGGCGCCCGACGCCGACACCGCCGTCCTCACCGCCGCACTCGAAGCCGCCGACGGCCGGGACGTGCGGCTGACGTACGCGCAGGAAGACGCATGGCAGCGCCTCGCGCACCGGCTGACCATGCTGCTGACCGAGGACGCACCGCTACACCGATTCCTCTACCGCTCGGACTGAACCGTGATGGGGCTCGACCCGCACCGACGCGAACAGCGAAGCCATGAACCCCTCAAGAGCGGAGGTGGATGACGGGCCGAGCATGGCCGCGATCGGTACGTTCGAGCTCGCGTAGGAGAACTTGACCGGCTCGTCGGGTGTGCGCTGCGACCAGCGGTGCACCAGCGGATCGTCGCGGAAGGCCTGCTCGCCGCTGATGCGGCAGTACGGGGAGCCAAGGGTGTGCCCCGGTACGAGGAACCAGCCGTACCGCTCGTCGGGGCCGGGGATCCGGGCGGTGGGGAGGCTCGCCGTGGCCCCCTCGACATGCACGCGGACGGCCACTCCGGGCATGCGGATGCCCGTCGCCAGTTCGAAGGAGTCGATGACGCCGCCTCCGCCGCACCGGGCGCCCACCTCCAGGAACACCGGCCCCGTCGGCGTGGCGATGGCCTCGAGGTGGAACAGACCGTTCTCGATTCCCACCGCTTTCAGGCAGCGAAGGGACCAGTCGACCAGCTCGGGTCCCGTGTCGATCTGTACCGAACCGAGGGGGCTGCCCTCCGCGTAGGAGAGGCACGTCCCCACGTACCGGCTGGCGAGGATCGCGATCGGCCTGCCCTGCGCCAGCACTCCGTCGATGTGCATGATGCGGCCGCTGACGAACTCCTCGATCTCGAAGTCCTCGACGGGAACCGGGACGTCCCCGTGACGCACCGCGTCCAGCGCCGCGGTGACCGTCGGGAAGATCCGGATCTGCTGGGCCAGCACGCCCGACTGCGGCTTCAGGACCGTACGCCCCTGCCAGGGAACCGACTCGGCTCCCTGCGCGAGCGCCTGGGGGAGGGGAGCGAATCCCGGCACCCGCAGGCCCGCCTTCGCGACCGACGACTTCATCACGACCTTGTTCCTGACCGGCAGGACCTCCCGCACGGTGGGACCGGGAACCCCGAGAGCCTCCCGGACCTGAGCCGCGGCGATCACGTCGAATTCCGACAGGCTGATGATCACGTCCGGTGTGGGCAGGCCTTTCACCGCGGCGACGACTTCGTCCGCCACGTCCCCGGTCCCCGCGCGCTCGACCACCCGCGCGGGCACGTCCTTTGGCAGCGTCCCCAGCTTCGCCGACGTGCTGACGTAGGTGACGTCGTGCTTGTCGTGATCGATGTTCTGCGCGTAGCGGACGGAACTGTCGGCGAGGCTGTGCATCACCAGAACGCGCAGTTTCGGCTCAAGCGACATAAGCCCTCCCGTCGTGCCGGCACCCGGCGAGGAATTCGTCCAGAGAGATGTGGTGAACGGCTTCGACGCCCGGTCCCACCGCGCGATAGTCCTCCCGAGGAGGGCGCTCGTCGTCGTGGAAATACACCGCGTGCAACGTCCCTTCGTCGGTCACCCTCAGCAGGGGATTGGCGACGAGGAAGTCGCGTACGGCCGGAGTGTCCCGGCGGACCTGCAACCACAGGCGTTTGCGGCCGAAATGGTTCGGCGGCAGGATCACCCGGGTGCCGAACCGGCGTTTCATCTGGTAGGTGCCCTTGCTGAGGAATGCTTCCGTGCCCTGGAAGTCGAGCCGGCGGACGCCGTTTTCGGCGGCCCATTCCATGAGGAGGAAGTACATGACCTTGAGGACCCCGGCCTCGTAGTACTCCTCGGCGCCGTCGAGCACACCCAGCAGCCGGGAGGTGAGGACTCCGGATCCCGGGTCCCAATGGCACAGATGGCCGCCGACGCGTTCGCCGTCCATGGACAGGTGGAACAACGCACCGGAGCGGAACAGGCACTCGTAGGCGGAGTCCCTGCTCTCGGTACGCGCGTGGTCCCCATAGCGCTGGATCATGGTCGCCCGGTAGATGCGGTCGTAGAAGAAGTCGAACCAGGAAGGATCGCGTTCGACCCCGAACTCCCACGCGTGTTTGCGGTAGTTCTGCCGGAAATCCCGCTTGGCGCCCTTGGACGCGTTCGCCAGGACCGATCGGTACCCCTGGTCGACGTCCAGGACGAAGTGCACGCGGATGGGCATGACGAACGACCTGGCGGAGGGCAGCCGGCCGATGCGGTCGGCACTGGTGCCGACCACGACGATGTCGGCGTCCGGCAGCATCTCGGGGGAGACGAGGTGGCGCCCCCTGAGGGAGGTCGAGACCCGCACCGGGGTATCACCGGCGGTGGCCTCCCGGCGCTCCTCGGTGAATTCCAGCGTGTACGCCAGTCCTTCAGGCACACCGGAATAGGAAAGGGACACTCCGCCCACGTCCGACCGCACGGCGGGGAAATTTCTCCAGCCCCCGGTGTCCCACGCCGTCCGCAGGCCGACGAGCAGCGGACTTCCGCTGTTGCGCCACTGGTATCCCGCATGCAGACGCAGCCGGTTCCTCAGTGAGACACGGGACGGCAACGGGGCTCGATGCTCCAGCGGTGAACTCATGCCGTTCCCCCCATCACGCCGCGGACCGGCTGAAGTCCGCGGTGCGGAGGACCACGTCCCGCAACGCGTCGACCGTGTCCGCTTTCTGGAGTTCCGAGAGCCCTACGCCTTCGAAATCAGCGCGTCCATAGAGACCGGAGCCGTGGATCAGAATGTCGTCCTCGGGTACGAGCCCTCGGTCGATGGCGTTGAAGACGCCGGTCATCGCCATGTTGAGCGACCATTCGAGAACCGAGACCGGATTGGCGGGTACCACGACTCCCGCCTCCGCCAGGTACGAACGCACCTGACCGTAGCGCTCCAGACATTCCCCGAGCGACACGACGATGCCGCCCCCGCCCTGCCCGTGGATCAGGGCGTTCATCTCCGGAGAGGTGACGGGGTTCCTGGAGTAGAAGGTCGTGTCGAGCACTTCCTCCGGATCGAAGGTGACGCGCGGGAAGCGCGGGTTCTCCCCCTGGGCGAATCCGCCCCATTCCCGCTGGTAGACGTAGGTCGGCACCGTGCCGGCCGCACAGTCCTCGTAGAGGCTGACCACCATGTCGGGGGCGCCGAGGTGCTGGACCAGGAAGTAGTGGGGCGGGGCGCCGGCCTCCTGACCGGTGACCAGCTCGCGGCCACGGGCGTGCCCGAGGAGGCCGTAGGCGCTGGACACGGCGTGGGCGTGGAGGCGCGGTCGCTCGGCGTCGGCCGGGAAGAACTCGGCTTCGCTCAGCGCCCGCACCACGTCGCCCGCCAGGTAGTTCTCCAACTGGAGCGTGTACCACAGGTTCGTGTCAAGGTCCTTCTCCAGCACCTCCCGGTGCCTGTCGACCATGCCCCTCGCTATCGCCTTCACGGTCTCGGCGCCGGGCCCGCCGTACACCGCGATGGGGTTCCTGCGGCGCAGCTCCGGATCGGTGAGGAGCCCGGACGCGCGCAGCTTGTGGACCGAGCCGGCCGGGACCAGCACGATCACATTGAGCTGGTCCGCGGTGACCAGCCCGCAGGTGATGGCCCGCAGCACCGCGTCCCGCAGCGCGACGGCCTTGTTGGCCGACGACGGCGTGACGATGGTGACCCGTTGCCCGGTGTCCTGGATGAACCGCACGGCACGGGCGACCATCACGAGCGACGGAAAGGTCTTCGTCGTGCTCGTACCGGGATTCCGCGTGAGGTCCAGCAACGACAGCTTCTTGTCGCCGTATTCGGGCATGGGCAGGTACGCCATGTCCGACGCGGCCAGATAATCCCGCACCGCCGGGGTGAGTTCGGGGAGTTCGCGGCCCGGGGAGAAGCCCTTGCCCTCTCCCTCACCCCGTTCCGGGAACAGCGCGTACAGCGCCTCTTGGATCTGCGTGTAGTAGCGCGCGACGGCGTTCTCGATGATCACTGGAGGATCTCCTGCTCGTTGATCGGGTCGGACGTGAGGTGATCGGTGCCTCAACTCGGCGCGCCGAGGAGTACGCCGGGCCAGGCGCCGTAGGGACGGGTGATCGGGCCGATGCCCTCGGAGGGGCTGAAGCGCATCGAGCAGCCGGTGGCCACTCCGCCGACACAGAAGGGGGAGATCCTCGGATTGGCCACCACCGTTTCGACGGTGCCGTCCTGGTCGAGGAGGGCCTGAAGGGGACGGCGCACCGGAACGACGACCTCCTGCGCCACGTAGTACTCCGACTCCATCGCGGAGGCCACGAGGCTCCTCCATTCGGAGTCCGGTGTACTGAGACCGAAGAAGACCTCCTGCGAGGAATATCCCGAGGCCCCTTTGAGGACGAAGTTGTCCCGCTCCTCCAGAAGGACCCGGGACATCTCGTGGGTGTGCCCGCGCCACCGGACCTTGCGGTCCCTGACGATGCGCGTCCAGGGGACGAAGCGCCGGACGAGGTCGTGGTCCTTCCGGGACATCCAGGGAAGCCCTTCGGAGAGCAGGGCCAGCACCTTCTTCGAATCGACCAGCCGCGCGGTCTGCGACGGCAGGGCGAAGAGGCCGTCCCGGGTGGCGGACACCAGCGACGACGTGTCCCAACCGCAGTTGTTGGCCTCCCTCTCCGCGAACTGCACGATGCCGAGCATCTTCTTCATGTCCGGATCCGAGGCGATCTCCTCGCGCAGCGACCGCAGATCGGCGAACCGGGCCCGCACCCCGTATTCCGCAAGGAACCCGATCTGGGTACGGAAATAGCGCGTCGTCTTCGCGGGGTCCTGCAACGACCCGATGAGCAGCACGGACGGGTCGATGCCGATCTCGGCGCACGTCTTCTTCACGAGTGCGGCGATCTGCTCGTAGAGTCCGGGAGCGGTCAGCTCGGCAGCACCGCTCTCCTGCCGGATCCGCTGCCAGATCCTGCGTTCCAGTTCGAACTCGAGCACCGCCCCGACTCCGGCGCCCACGTTGAACTCGACGAACTTCGGCCCGTCCGCGGCGACGACCGCGTCGGCACGGGAGAAGTCGATGGCGTGCGCCAACTCGTACGCCTCATCGCCGCTGAGCCTGGGAAGGTCCGCCGGATCCGCCTTCAGAGCGGCCACCCGGCCCAGCGAATCCGCGGCGATCTCCGCCACCGCCCGCCGTTGGAGTTCGAGTACACGCCGGGTGGCCGAGAGCAGCTCGCGGTACGACGCGACGGGCACCACCATCGGTTCGTGAGCCCGGGGAAAGCGACTCCTCGCGATGTCCGTCAGTTCGTTCTCGAATATCTCCGCCAGGAGTTGCGGAGGCGGCCCTCCGGTGCGCGGTGTGTAGGTTCCGAACCATGAATCATCGAAGTGACCGGGCATTCTCCGACTCTCCTTCTCGCATGGCGTGGGTTTCGGCGATGAGCAGGGGAAGTGCCAGGAGCAGCGCGGCGCCTCGCACACCGCCCGCGATCAGGAACGGTGCCCGCAGGCCGAGATACCGGGCCACGAAGCCGCCGGCCACGGCACCGAGGGGCATCAGGCCCCAACCGACCATGCGGAACACGCTGTTGACCCGGCCGAGGAGCGCCCCGGGAGTGACCTCCTGGCGGAGGCTGACCGTGACGACGCTCGACACGGTGATCACGAAGCCGCACAGGGCCAGCATCACGCCGAGGAACGCGCCGTCGGGGACGAGCCCCATGCCGGCATAGATCGCGGAATTGGCGGCGAGAGCCACGGCCAGCGCGCGGAGCGGGCCGAGTCTCCGGGCGATGCGGACATTGACGAGTCCGCCGAGGAGGCTCCCCGCCCCCTCGCCGACGAGCATCAAACCGTAGGCACGCTCGCTGAGGTGGAGCGTCTGCGTGGCGTACAGGACCAGGGTGGCCACACCGAGCCGATTGCAGAAGGTGTTGACGCCGAGCAGGACGGCGAGGGTTCTGAGGAGTTTGTGGTTCCCCAGCCAGCGAAGTCCTTCCGCCACCTCGGCCCGCACGGACGACCGTCGGGCCGCGTGGTCGGCGATGCTCTTCGGAATGGTGGCGAGCAGCGCCGCGGACAGGACGAACGAGGCGGCGTCCACGCCGAACGGAAGCGCTGCCGCCACCGTGAACAGGACACTGCCCAGGGGCGGGCCGAGCGAGGACTCTCCCACGGTCTGCACGACGTACTGGTTGCTGTTGGCGCGTTGCAGCAGGCCCGCCGGGACGAGCTGGGGCAGGACCGATTGCGCCGCGTTGGTGATGACCACCTGGAGACAGCCGAGGAGGAACCCGGCCACGGCCAGGACCGGGACCGACACGGCGCCCGCGACGGTGACCACCGCGACGGCGGCGACGATCACCGCCTGAACGGCTTGGCACCGCCACATCAGGGTGGTGCGGTCGTAGCGGTCGACGATCGCACCCGCCGGCAGGGACACCAGCAGCCAGGGCAGGTAGCCGGCGGCGGAGATGAACGCGACCTGCTGCGGGGCCTCGGTGACGGTGACGGCGAGGAGCGGCATGGCGGCGTTGAAAGCCCCGTCGCCGACGCTGTTGATGGCGTTGGCCCACCACAGCCGCCAGAAACCGCCTCCCAGCCGCGCGGGCTGTTTCCGGGCCGCCGTCCCTCGGGCGGTTCGGTCCCGTCCGGATACCTCACCCAATTGGTCTCATCCTCCGGTCGTCCGGCGACCACTCGAATACGGGGTCAGAAGGCACCGGCCGGGGACTGCCGGGCCTGCGCGTAGTGGGTGTGCAGGAATTCCGAGACGATGTCGACCTGGGTGAGGATCTGGTCGACCTGGGCCATGGTGGGCTTCGTTCCGTGGCCCTCCAGCGCGCTGTTCCCGGTCTTCAGGTACACGGGCGCGGCGACCCGGACGAACTCCGGCGCGTCGTAGGTGCGGACGAAACCGCCGGAGAGCCGGGGATTGTCGACGTGGATGTCGATGGGAATGGATATGGCCGAGCGGATCGCGCCGATCATCGGGAGCGTCAGGTCACGCACGGGGTTGAAGCTGTTCGCGCCCAGCGTCTCCAGGAGCCGGGCGGTGGCCGCGTTTCCGTGGCCGCAGTGTGCCGAGGTCTTCAGGTGCACGTCGGCCGGAAGGTGTCCGGCCGTACGCAGCCGGCCGAGCACCCAGAGCAGTCCTTCGTCGTAGACGACGAACCCGCGGACTCCTAAGGCGATCCCGCGCCTGACGTCCTCGACCGCGCGCACCAGCTGCTCCTGCCCCCGCAGCCGGTAGCCGATCCGTGCGCCCTCGGGTGTCTGCACCCCTCCGCCGATGTCGTAGACGGCGCGGGGGCCGACCGACATCAGGATCTGGGCGCCGTATTCCCGGCCGAGTTCCACGTACTGTCGTATCTCGTCGGCCGTGTGCCGGAACATTCCGAAGGTCTCGGTGATCCGGTTGATCGTCAGGCCGCGCCGCTTGCTCTCCGTCAGGAGCCGGTCCGCCGCCTCGACCGAATTGACGGTCGGCACCTCTATACGGAAGTTGCCCCCGTCGGGAAAGGTGTGTGCGGAATCCGCGGAATCGTGGTCGTCCCCGGGGATGCCCAGCTCTCGGAGCTGTTCCCGAGTCATGCCGTACAACGTCCCTGCCATGGCCCCTCCGGCGCCGTCAGTGGATGGTTTTTCTCAGCACGGACCGCCCGATGAGGTCCCGCATCACTTCACTGGGGCCGGCGGCGATGGTCGCGGCCCGGGCGTCCCGGTAGGTTCTGGCCGCGTCGGCGGTCGCCACGTAGCCGTGTGCCCCTTGCAGTTGCAGGCTCAGGTCGGCGAGTCGGCACGCCAGCTCGGTGGTGTGGAGCTTGGCCATCGAGCATTCCTCGGCCGGGAGTTCACCCTGCTCGTACAGCCAGGCGCAGTGGTGGACGAGCTGGCGGGCGGCCGCGAGCTCGGTCGCCAGGTCGGCGATGCTGTGGACGAGGGCCTGCTTCTCCGTGAGCGGTCCTCCGGAGACCCGACGCTCACGGAGGAAGGCGCGCAGGTCGTCCAGGCAGCGGTCCATGCCGCCCAGCGCCAGGGTGGCCGCCACCAGGCGTTCCAGCTGGAGCCCGCGCAGGAGGTAGTAGAAGCCGTGGTCGAGGCGCCCGATCAGCCGGTCCGCGGGGACGCGTACGTCGTCCCAGGTCACGGTGGCCGTCCCGGCCGAACGCCAGCCGAGCGTCGGCACGGGTGCGCGGCTGACCCCGGGCAGGTCCGCGTCGACCAGCAGCAGGGACAGTCCGGTCGTGCCACGCGGCACGGAGCCGGCGTCCGCGCCGGTGCGTACGGCCACGACGAAGAAGTCCGCCACCATGCCGTTGCTGACCATGGACTTGGTGCCACGGACCACGAAGTGGTCGGCGTTCGGTGTCGCCGTGGTGGCCAGCGCGGTGAGATCGGAGCCGGCTCCCGGCTCGCTGATCGCCAGCGCGGCCACCTTCTCACCCCGCACCGCGGGGGCCAGATGGCTCCGGTGCACCGCGGGACGGCCCAGGGCGGCGAGGTAGTGGGTGGCCATGTAGGCGTGGACGGAGACCGCCGCCCGCAGGCCGCCGAACCCCAGACGGCCGAGTTCCTCCAGGAAGACGACGGAGGTGAACAGGTCCCGTCCGCCACCACCGGCACCGCGCGGGTGCGGCAGCCCGAGCAGACCGCGCTCCCCGAACAGCTTCCATGCCTCGCGGGGCAGTCCGCCCAGCTCCTCCCAGTCCGCGGCCCGCGGCAGGATCTCCCCGACCAGGAACTCCCGGACCTGGGCCCGGAACTGGCGGTGGTCGTCGGTGAAATACGGTGACCTCACGCCGCGTCCCTCCCGTCCGGCAGAGCGCGCGAGAGCTCGCCGCGCAGCAGACCGAGGAACTCCGGGGCGTGCTCTCGGAAGAAGAAATGCCCTCCGCGCACGGCATGACCGGTGAACCCCCGTGCCGCCAGGGCTCGCCACGCCGTCACCGCCTGCGGCGGCGCCACCTCGTCGTCCGTTCCCCAGAAGACGGTCAGCGGTACCGGGACCGGAGACGGCCGGCGACGGGACCACGTCTCGGCGAGCCGGATGTCCGCACGGAGCACGGGTTCGAAGGCGGCCATCAGTCGCGGAGCCCCGAGAACCTCCGGAGGCGTACCGGCCAGCCTCCCCAGCTCCGCGACGAAGCGATCGCTCGGCAGGTCGTGGATCGCGGGCAGCGCACGCGGCACGTCGGGTGCCCTGCAGCCGGAGAGGATGACGCGCTCGGGAGACCGGCCGACGCCGCGGACGAGCGTCTCGTACACCAGCATCGCGCCCATGCTGTGCCCGAAGAGCACATACGGGGAGGGAACGCGGTCCTCCAGCGCCTCGGCGAACTCCTCGGCGAGCGGCGCCCAGGCGGAGAGGGGGCGTTCGCGCATGCGGGTCTCCCGGCCCGGCAGCCGGACGGCGACGACTTCCACCTCATCGGGGAGGCCGGCGGCCCACCGGTCGAACGTGGCGGCTCCCGCTCCGGCGTGCGGGACGCAGACCAACCGGACGCGGGCCGACGGGCGGGGGGCCGGGCGGTGGAACCACCGTGCGGTCCCGGCGGACACCTCCTTGATGACGTTCACGCGTGCTCCTCCGGACCCGAGGGCGCGCTCGCCTCGATCGCGGCGGCCAGCGCTCCGAGCGTGCCGTCGGTGAAGATCAGGTCCGGGGTGAGCGCGTCCTCGCCGAGCCGCTCCTCGACCCGGGCCAGCAGCCGTACGGCTGTGAGGGAGTCCCCGCCCAGGTCGAAGAAGTCCGCGTCCGGCCGGACGGCCTCGGCACCGAACAGATCCCGCCAGATCCCGGCGAGCACCGCGGTGCGCGATGTGGCCACCGAGCCGGGCGACGCCGACGGACCGGGACGGTCCACGGCTTCCTGTCCGAGGTCGGGCACCACCTCGAACCGGCCGGGTGCCGCCGCCGTCGGCAGGCGCCGGGCCAGGAGCTCGCGCAACTCCCGTTCGAGCACCCGCAGCGTCGGCCCGTCGTCGAACCGCGGCACGCCGGCCGGGCGGCTCGGGCCGGCTGCCTCCGGCCTTCGTGCGTAGACGTTGTGACAGGACGTCAGGGCCATCCGGGGATCCTGGTCGTGCTCGACGTCGAACCCCTCGGCGCGAAGCCGACCGAGTACCGCGTCGAGTCGGCCGTCGATGTCGTGGACCTCCATGACGAGCCGGTCGATCCGGGGCCAGAGTGCGTCACCGATCCCCTTCAGCACTTCCTCCTCGGCCCTCTCCACATCGATCTTCAGCAGATCGATCCGGGTGAGCCCGTACTCCTCGGCCACCCGGTCGAGCGTGGTCACCGGAACGCTCCTGTGCTCCGCGGCCATCCGGTCGACGACGAGCCGGTCCAAAGGCGCGCTCCGCTCGGAGCCGTCTCCGGTGAGCAGATAGCCCTTGAGCACCTCGAAATCCTCGTGGGGGTCGGCGAATTTCCCCGACATCACGCTGTTGTGCGGATAGAAGGTGAACTCCGTCTTGCCCTCCTCGCCGCCGATCGCGGTCCGCAGCACGGTCACGTCCACCCCGTGGAGTTCGGCGTTGACTTCGATCGCGTCGGCGAGTTCGGTGAGCGGCTCGACGGCGATGATGCGAGCACCGGGGCTTTCCAGGGCGGCCCGTAAAGTGAACATCCCGATGTTGGCGCCGGCATCCACCACGATCGCGCCGGGCGGAAGGCCGATGCCGTGGCGGAAATAGGCGTTGCCCGTGAAGATCTCGCGGTAGAGGAAATCGGTCTCGCCGCGGTTCAGCCCGGCCACCCGCAGCCCGTCCGCGGGCTCGTGCCAGCGGAGACGGCCGAGCCGCCCGGTGGCCTGCAGCACGGCCGATCGGTGCAGCAGCGCGGCGGTTCCCGGATCCGGGACGACACGGGCGACGACCCTCTCGCCGTCCGGACCGGCGTGGACATCCGCGTCGGCCACGGCCGGATGTTCCCGCAGCACCTCCCGCAGCACATCCCGCAGGGACGGACGCCGAGCGCTGTCCGTGTACTCGTTCATGTGTCCCTCCGGTCCGGAGCGGTCACGCCGCGCAGGAAGTCCCGAGCCAGAGCGACGAGCGCGGGACCGGCGTCGAAGGCGGTCAGATGGTCGCCGTCCGGCATCGTGCGCAACTCGGCCCGCGGCAGACGCGCCGCGACGAACTTCGAACCCGCGGGGTGCGCCGTCGTGTCCGTCTCACTGGTGACGACAAGAGCCGGCTGTTCGGCGACGAGGAACCGATGGCAGTCGGCGGACATGATCGCCCCGTTCAACAGGCCGTAGCGATACAGCAGTTCCGGCGTCGCGTACGGATGGATCAGGTAGTGGGCGAGGTCCGGGCGCAGGCCGTCCAGCGTCGCGGGCCGGCGCATGAGCCGGTACATCTCGGTGGCTTGCCGCCGTCCCCGCGCGACCATGGCCAGCAGGGCCGCGACGTCCTGCTGATGCGCCGTCTTCGGTGCCTCGCCGTGCAGTTCGTAGTCGCCGTGCCACAGGCTCAGGGACGTGATCCGGTCGGAGCCGGCGGCCGCGGCCAGGGCGACAGCGGCTCCGCCGCACAGCCCCAGGGCATGCGCCCGGCGGATGCCGAAGCCGTCGAGCACCGCCAGGAGGTCGGAGGCCTGGACGTCCAGACTCCAGCCGCCGAGCTCACCGGGCCCCGTGCCGTCGTCCACCGCGAACAGCCCACGGCTCTCCCAGGTCACGACCCGGTAGGAGGAGGAGAGGGCCGCCACCCAGGCGGCGGTCATGCCCGCCGGCATGCCGCAGGCGTTGACGATCGCGACGGCCGGGCGGTTCACGGGCCCCCTCGACCAGCAGCGCAGCGGGACCCCGTCGTACGAAGGCACCACGACGGCGGGTCCGGGGAAACCCGCCCGGGCCGGCTCCACGGCGTCCTCGAGCCGGCCCGCACAGCCGTCCAGGCTGTGCCGGTCCAGGCCCAGCCGCCGGCTGACGCAGAGTTCGACGGCCGACAGCCCGCCGGTGTCCGGGACCACGTCGAGGCCGGGCAGGCGCAGGGCGTCGGTGACACGGGCCAGAGCCCCGTGCAGCGCCCGCAGGTCGCCAGGGGGCAGGGGCTCGACGGGGGCGACCCTCATGCGGTCCGGAACGACCCGGGTGAGGGAAGCGGTGTCCAGGAGCGCCCGCGCCAGGGAGAGCAGCGCGGCGGCGGGCGCCCGGTCGTCCTGGAGGTGTGTCGTCATCAGGCTCCGCCCCGGGAGGCGTTCCTGAACGGATGGTCGCGCGTGGTGCGGTCGACCAGGCGGTTGTGGCCGTACGTGTCCGCACCGCTGACCAGCACGGAGCCGTAGCGCTCCAGGCTGACCCGGCCGCCGTACTCCTCGATCTCCGTGGTGTCGGGGTAGACGACCACCGACGTGGGCACGTAGCGGGCGGCGAAGCCCATCCGCATGTCCTTGGACCTGCCGGCGTGCGGGTGCGAGGCATGCATCAACGTGGACCAGAAGACGATGAACTGCCCCGCCCGCATCTCCATGGAGACGGCCTGCGACTCGTCCGGCTTCCAGGCCGGATCGATCTGGAGTTCGCGGTAGTCGTAGCCGAAGAACCCCCGCGGCACCCCCGTCTTCTCCACGGCGGTGTTGCGCTCCGGCTGGTAGGTCATGCGCTTGGTCTCGTCGTAGTTCATGGTGCCGTGCGTGCCGGGGATGAACTGGAGGCAGCCCATGTCGACGGTCGCCTCGGTGAACGCGCACCACACGGTGATGGTGCCGCCGAAGTCGGAGCCTCCCGGCCACTGGATCTGCGGTGTGCCCGAGGCGTTGGCGAAGGTGTCCGCCTGATGCCAGTCGGTGCCCTCGTCGCCCGGGTACTTGGGGAAGAACTCGGTGCGCCAGCACAGCACGTCCGGGCCCAGGACGCTGGAGACCCGGTCCACGATCTCCGGCCGGGTGATGTGATCCGCCAGGAAGGCGTGGTCCAGATGGCGGTCGTAGTTGGCGATGTTCGTCACGCCGGACTTCGCGGCTTCGTCCTGGTAGACGGCGGCGCTGCGGTCGAACAGTTCCAGACGCGTCCGCCCCCAGGCCTTCTTGATCTCGTCCGGTTCGTAGAGCGTGAAGGGTCCCGCGTAGCCGTTCCGGTGGAAGGCGGCCAGTTCCGCGTCGGTCAGTGCGAAGCTCGTCTGTGCGGTCATGCGTCTCTCCAGAGAGGTGTGCCACCGGCCGATCGGGATTCAGGCGGTACGGCGGTCGTGCAGCGCGGTGTCGAGGTGCCGGGCGAGGACGGCGACCGTCGCTCCGTCGATCAGCACGGTGATGTCGAGGTCGGTGCCGAACGCCTCGTTGACGTGGTTGAACATGCGCAGGACGGACAGTGACGTGCCGCCGAGGTCGAAGAAGTCCGCGTCGTGTTCCACGCGCGGGAGACCCAGGACCGTCTGCCAGATCTCGGCGACCCGCCGCTCGGTGCCGGTGGACGCCGTGCTGTCTCCCGCCCCCACACGGACCGGAGCGGACACCGCTTCGGCCGTCGGGGCGGGCAACCGCTCCTTGTCCACCTTGCCGTTGAGGGTGAGCGGCAGCTCCGGGAGCACGACGTACGCGGAGGGCCGCATGTGGGACGGCAGGGCCGTCGCGGTCAACTTGCCCAACTCGGCGGCGAGTTCCTCGCCCCGGGCCGTGGACGCGACGTAGGCGATCAGCCGGAGGTCGTCGCCGCCGTAGTCGTGGGAGACGACGACGGACGACGACACCTCCGGGTGACGGGCCAGGACCGCCTCGATCTCGCCGGGCTCGACCCGGTAGCCGCGGATCTTCAACTGGTCGTCCACGCGGCCGAGGTAGCCGTAGCCGCCGCTCGCAAGCGCCTGGACCCGGTCTCCGGTGCGGTAGAGGCGACGCATCGTGCCGTCCGGACCGGGGACCTCGACGAACCGTTCCCCGGTGAGTTCCGGGCGCCCCAGATACCCCCGCGCGAGTCCGGCGCCCTCGATGTACAGCTCACCGGGCCGGCCCTCTTCGACGGGCTGCCCGTTGTCGTCCATGACGTGGAAGACCAGGTCGGACAGGGGCTCCCCGATCGGGCTCACCCCGGGCCTGCCCACGTCCGCCGCGGTGAGGAGACGGTAGGAGGCGTGCACGGTCGCCTCGGTGACGCCGTACATGTTGACCAGGCGGGGGGAGTCGTCGCCGTACCGGTCCGTCCAGACCCGCAAGGTGGCCGGCTCCAGCTTCTCACCGCCGAGGACGACCGCCCTCAGCGCGGAGAGCCGGCGCGGGGAGAGCGAGTCGAACGCCAGGAGCCTGCGGAAGGCGGACGGTGTCTGGCTGAGAACCGTGACGTGCTGCGTACGGAGCAGCTCGTGGAACGCCTCCGGCGAGCGGGCGGTCGCCGACGGGACGAGCACGAGCCGCCCGCCGAACGACAGGGCGCCCCAGATCTCCCACACGGAGAAGTCGAAGGCCGCCGAGTGGAAGACCGTCCACACGTCCTGCTCGTCGAAGCCGAACCGCTCCCGTGTGGCGTCGAACAGGCGGATGACGCTGCGGTGCTCGACCTGCACCCCCTTGGGCACGCCCGTGGAGCCGGAGGTGTAGATGACGTAGGCGAGACGGTCGCCGCGGCCCTCGGCGACGACTGCGGGGGGAGTCCGCTCCCCGGGTTCGTCGGCAAGGCGGTCCAGCAGGACGACGTCGGTGTCCCGGCCGGCGACCGTCTCCGCCGAGGCGGAGGTCGATAAGACCAGAGACGCGTCGCTGTCCTTTACTGTCCAGGCCACCCTCTCGGACGGATACGCGGGGTCGATGGGAAGATAGGCGGCGCCCGCCTCGAGGATTCCCAGCATGCCGACCAGCAGATCGGTGGTGCGAGGCATCAGCAAGGCCACGACCTGTCCCGGCCGCACACCTCTGGCCTGCAATGCTGAAGCGACTTCGCTGGAACGCTCACTCAGCTCTCGGTAGGTGAGTTCGCCGTCCTCCGCGGTGATGGCGATTCTGTCCGGAAACTTCTCGACCGTATCTCTGAAGGAATCGACGAGTGTGCGATCGGGTGAGTCCATGCGCTTTCCTGTCCGTCCGCGTTCGACCGGCCGTATTGCGCGCAAAAGGCTGCGATGAATAGCCACGTGAAGGCAGATCCAGTATCCGAAGCAAACGTCTCCCCGGACAATGCCCGCGCCTCTCTCCTGGCCAGATGTTTGACCTCTTGGGCAAGGGTTGGTGCCTGTGTGAGGGAACCGAGGGCCGGCCCTGACTCGAAGGCCGTTTTTCGGGAAACGCCGTGACCGTGGCGTTGCCATGGGACGGATACGAGGTCATGCGGCGGAATGTCGCACATGCCGAATGTAAAAATGTAGCTACCGTGAAGATTTCAATGGGACTCGATGTGATGCGGGCGTTCACCACGGCCGCATGGGCTTTCCACGGATCTGGCCTGCGCCGAGTACCTGGACACTTCGCCATGAAGGTCGGCCTGGAGGAAGGGACGGCAGTGCTGCGGCCCCTCCCGACGCGGCCAGAGGACCTATGACCAGGGCAGAATCAGAGCGCTCCAGGCGACGACCGGGCCGAGGGCGACGATCCCGCCGGTGTAGCCGATGATCTGGCGGTAGAAGCGGCGGGTGTCCACTCCACGGGCGTTGCTGAGGACCAGCGCCCCGTTGGTCGAGAAGGGAGAGGTGTCGACGATCGTCGTGGAGACGGCGAGCGCGGCGATCAGCCCGGCGGCGCTGAGATGGCTGGAGAGCAGCAGAGGCACGGCGATGGGGATGATCGCCGTGAGGATCGCGGTGGAGGAGGCGAACGCGGAGGTGATGGCCACGGTGAAGCACAGCAGCAGCGCGACGACGTGCGGTGCGCCGAGACCCGCGGCGTGCTCGGAGATGTCCTCGATGACGCCGGCCTTCTCCAGCATGGCGATGTACGTCATCATGCCCGCGACCAGAAGCAGGGTGGACCAGCTGACACCGTCCACGGCCTTCTCCTGCCGCTTCATGTCCACCAGGGCCAGCAGCGCACCGGCCGCCAGCGCCAGGAAGCCGATCTCCAGGTGGAAGCCGAGCGCGCCGACGACGAGGGCCACCAGGCAGGCGAGGGTGAGCCACTGCCGCCAGTCGGGCCTGCCCGGGACGGCGGGATCCTCGTCTCCGGCCGCCTCTTCGACGCCCTCGACCAGCGGGGCGGGACGCTTGGCGAGCAGGGCGTACGTGAGGATCGACAGCACCAGGTTGATCACGAAGCTGGCGCTGAACAGCGCCACGGCGGAGACCTGCAGATCGGTCTTGTCGACGAGGCCGAGCACCAGCGCACCGGAGACGGCCAACGGGGAGAACGCGCCCGCGTGCCCGCCACTGATCACCATCATGCCGACGAGCAGTGGATTGAGCTTGTAGCGGTAGGCGAAGTTCATGCCGATCGGCGCGAGGATCGCGACCGCGGCCGGGGTGAACGTACCGAACGCCGTCAGCAGGGCGGCCACCAGGAACAGCACCCAGGGGATGAGCTCGACCTTGCCGCGGACCAGCCGCACCCCCGCCGCGACGAGCCAGTCGATGGTGCCGTTGCGGCGGGCGACGGAGAACAGGTAGGTGACCCCGACGATGGTGACGAAGAGCTTCGCCGGGAACCCCTCGAAGATCTCGTCCTCGGTGAGGCCGAGCGAGGCGGTGCCGACCGCGAACGTCGCGACGAACGCGAGGATGCCCAGATTGATCGGCAGCACGGTGCCGACCACGAACATCACCGACAAGGCGCCTATGGAGATCACTTCAGCAGACATCTTTGTCCTTGGTGCGGTGGGGACGGGGTGGCGCGCCCCGAGGGCGCGAGGGTGTCCCGGTGCGGACGGCGGGGAGCCGGCCCGACCGGGGAGAGGTTCGCCGCGGCTCAGGCGGCCCGCGGACTGCCCGCTTCCGGTACGTAGATCCGGGCGTCGGCGAGCAGACGGGCCGCGCGCTGCACGGTGACCCGGTGCGGCAGACCGTCCCGTACGTCGGTGCAGCGGACCGCGACGACGCCGGCGGGCGTCCCGAGGCGCAGCCACTCGTCGGTCGGCCCGCCCGTGGCCCGGGAGACCACGGACCCCTCCACCAGCCCGGTCGCCGCGACGGCGACGGCAGAGGTCAGACCGATCGCGGGATGCGGGGCGTTCATGGTGAGCATGCGCACCGACACGTCGTAGTCCTCGGCCGCGACCGGTTCACCGAGGGTGGTGGTGTACGGCACCGGCGGCCCGACCAGGCCCACCTTCGGCACCGCGTCACCCGGCTCCCCGCCCGGCGGGAGCAGCCCCATCAGGGGGGCGGCGGTGTGACGGACGCCGCGCAGCCACGGGACGTCCGCGCTCATCCGCTCCAGTGACTCGGCACCGGTACGCCCCGCGCTGGCGGCGTCGACGAGGACGACCGGAGCTCCGGCGGTCACCATGCTCACGCGCACCGGCTCGCCGGCGCCGACCCGCAGGTCCTGGGCGGCCCGGCCGGTGGGGAGCAGTAAGGCAGTGGTACCGGCGGGGTCGCGGAAGGTGAGGCCGACCGCGACCCCTCCGGCCCGGGTGCCGGGTACCGTCTGGCGGCCGAAGTGGTGCACCACGCCCCCGGTGGTGTCGACGATCCCTTCGAGGACCGCGCCGGTATTGGTGTTGCGCATCACCACACGCGTCCGGTCACCGGTGACCGGCACCATTCCCTTGCTCACCGCGTAGAGGGCGACACCGGTGGCGCAGTTGCCGCAGTTGCTCGTCCACTCCACCGAGCCCGTCCCGATGCCGACTTGAGCGAACAGGTAGTCCACGTCGACACCAGGCCGGGCTGAGGCACCGACCACGGCCGCTTTCGAGGTGGTGGGGGTCGCACCGCCCACCCCGTCCAGCTCCACGGGGTCGGTGGCGCCGTACGCGGCGACCAGCAGCTTCTCGAGCTCGCCACGGTCGGCAGGGACGTCGACCTGGTTGAACAGCCAGCACTTGCTTGTGCCGCCACGCACCAGGGTCGCGGGAATGTGCACGTCGGAGACTCTTCCTGGATCAACGGAGGCAGGGACAGGGCCGAGGCGGGGATGACGGGCGCATTGCGGGCCGGTGAACCGCTCGGCGATTGCGGAGACCTTCGCAGAGGCATGACTTCGGAACAATCGCAGTTCGCTTCACCTGGGTTTAGCTCAACTAAAGTCGGCGGCATGCTCAACGTGCGCCGTCTGCTGCTGCTCACCGAGGCCACCGAACGCGGCTCGCTCACCGCCGCGGCGGAGGCCCTCGGCATGACCACCTCCGCCGCCTCCCAGCAGATGTCCCTGCTGGAACGGGAAGCGGGACAGCCCCTCATCGAACGGCTGCCACGCGGTATCCGCCCCACCCCGGCGGGTGCCGCGCTGGCCGAACGCGGTCAGGCCATCCGCCGCGAACTCCGTGCCGCCCAGGCCGACCTGGACTCCTACGCCGCCCTCGACCAGGGCACCTTGCGGCTCGGTTCCTTCCCCACGGCGAGCGCGTCCCTGCTGCCGCTGGCCCTCACCCGTTTCCGGCGTGGCCACGCCGGCATCCGCATCGAGGTACGCGCCGGAGTCCTCGCGGAACTCAGGGAGATGCTGCACACCGGCGAGGTGGAGCAAGGCCTGCTCTGGGACTACGAATGGAACCGCCTCGACGATCCCGCGCTCGCCCTGACCCACCTGCTGGACGACCCCACGGTGCTGGTCGTCCCCGCCGACTCACCGCTGCGCACCCATCCCTCCGTGCGCCTCGGCGACCTCGCCGACCAGGAGTGGATCATCCGCGCCGACAACCATCCCGTCGCCGACGTGCTGCGCCGGAGCTGCCGCCAGGCGGGATTCGAGCCGCGCATCGCCTACTCCTCGCACGACTACCAGGAGGCGCAGGCCATGGTCGCCGCCGGACTCGGCATCGCACTCGCACCCCGCCTGGCCCTCACCAGCCGCCGCAGCGACGTACGCCTCCTGCCGTTCGCCTCCGACGTCCCGGCCCCCACCCGCCGCATCCTCCTCGCACGCGCCGCGGCACGCCCCGCCACCCCACCCGCCCAGGCGATGTCCCGCGTCCTGCGCACGGTGGCGCGGCGATTCACCGCCCCCGACCTGCACAGGGCCCAGCTGGGGGCGGTCCGGCGGGGCTGAGGGCACGGCCACACAGCCCGGAGGGCCGTTGACTCAACTCTTCACGGCCTCCGCGATCTGCTGGGCGGCCTGGGCGGGTGTGAGGTGCGTGGTGTCGACGACCTCGGCCTCGGCGTGCAGCCACGTGCGGGCCGCCTCGGCATAGGGCTCGAGGTACTGGAGCCGGAAGGGTGAGTCGGGGCCGAGAACGGTGTCGCCCGCGATGCGCGCCCGGAGGGTGTCCTGGTCGGCGTGGAGGACGAAGTGCCGGACCGGAATGGCGTGCTGGGCAAGGCCCGAGCTGATCTCGCGCCAGTACTGCTCGACCAGGACGGTCATGGGCATCACCAGGGTGCCGCCGGTGTAGTCGAGGATGCGTCGGGCGGTCTCGACCACGAGCGGCCGCCACGGCGGCCAGTGCTGGAAGTTGTCCGTCGCGGGCAGCCCCGGGGTGATGTCCATGAGTGTCTCGCCGACTTTCTCGGCATCGAACACCCTTGAGTCCGGGATCAGTTGCTGCACGAGCGCACTGGTCGTCGTCTTACCGGCGCCGTGGGTGCCGTTGAGCCATACGATCATGGACCTGACGCTAGCGTCGTGCGGGTCGCGGGGTGCTGCCGAACGAGCGCTTGTGACAAACCGAAGACTCTCGAACTCCGGCTCACCTGGGTGACGGAGCGTGCCGGTCGGCGCTGTGCGGCGTCACGGCAGGAGCCGCGCGAGCTCGGCCATTTCCGCCTCAGGGTCCACCACGGGCTGGATCACGAGCTCGTCGACCCCTGACACCTCCAACGCGTTGAGCTGCTGTCGGACCTCCTCCCTGGTACCGACCAGACCGAACTTGTCCACCAGCGAGGGCACGACGAGATCGCGCTCCTCGGGGGACAGTCGGCCGAGATAGTTCTGGTAGAGCGCATGGTGACGGTCGGGATCGGCGGCGGTGGTACCGCGAAGCCGGAGCAGGCGATCGACGGCCGCGGACTCCTCCCGGGGCAGGGCCGCGCGGAAGGCCGGGTTCTCCACGGCGAGGATCAGCGCGCTCACCGCGATGTGCCCCATCGCGTCCTTGACGGCATCGCCGTACCGGTCCTCGCCGTCGGCGAGAAGGTACAGCGAGGAGATGAGGTACGCATGCGTCTTCTCACTGTTGCCCACGGCCTGCGCCGCGGCCCGGCGGGCCTGGCCGAGCGCGGACCAGGCCGCGGGAGCGTGCAGCGCGAAGGAGATCAGCCCTGTCCCCAGGCGGCCGGCGATGGCGGCGACTTTCGGACCGAACGCAGCCACGACGAACTCCACCGGGTCCTCGGTGTTGACGTAACCGCCGACGTGCAGGAAGCGCACCCTGCTGGCCCGGGCCCCCTCACGGTAGTCCGTATCGCGGCCGGCGGTGAGATCCTGCAGGGCGCCCGTGAACGACTCCAGCTCTGCCATCCTCACTGGCCGCATGCCCAGCGTGCGGCGCGCGGTGTTGCCCGTGCCGACCCCGCAGACGATGCGGCCGGGAGCGAGGGCATTGAGACTGCCGAGCGCCGCCGCCGCGGCGGGCGCGGAGCGCAGCGCCGGTGAGGTGACCCCGACACCGAGTCTGATCCGGCTGGTGGCCTTGGCACAGAGCGCGAGGCTGACGAACGGATCACCATGGACCATCGGCGTGTCGTACACCCAGAAACTACTGAAACCGAGTTCCTCAGCGCGGACGGCCAGGTCCTCCAGACCGGGGCGCGCGGTCATGACGATGCCGGTTCGCATACTGGTCCCCTCGCCGTCGGGTTCCGTGCCTGAACGACTCACATCGCAGTCTTCCCCGCTGGTGGCTGCGATACTGCCCCGCCGAACGACGGCTACACGCCGCCCCGGCCCCATCGGCCCGCCGACGGCCGGGCGCCTGAACAGAAGGCCGACAAACGAGGGCGGGGACGGCGCCCGCCCCCGGCCACCCGCGGCAGGTTGCGGTACGCGCATACGACGCGCCCCGTCCTGACGACTACGGAGGCCGCCCGTGGCCCCGGACCGTGCGCTGGGCATCGGGCCGCCCTCCGACGGGGGACCGCTCGATCGCCTGCCGGGCAGGGCGGGCCCCTGACGCGATCGCCACCCGGCCGTCGACGCCGACCACGTGGGGTGCTGCGATGGCGGGGCCGGAAGCGAGGCGATCAACCTCAGCAGGGTGTTCCGGCTGACCGGAACTTTGAAGGTGTCCGCCACCCGGGCGCCGGCCCGGCCCGCGAGCGTAAGACCGACCGACACAGCGTCGACCGCAGCCGCTCGCTTCGGCAGCACTTCGTTCACGGCGAAGGACTGTCGACCACACGACCATCCAGCCGGGCGATTTCCGGGCGAGCTCGCCCGCCATCACACGAAGATCAACAGTCACCCTGCGTACGCGCCCCCGAGAAGGGCGGCGTCGAAAGAATGATCGGCCAGTTCCGCCACAACCACCCCACCCCGGTCCCGGAAGCCGACTCCCTCGCAGGGGTGTGACCGCGCTCGGCCCCTGTATTTCAGAGGGACACGTGCACCGTTCTGCCAGCGGCAGAACACCGGCCGGACCGGGCTCGACGATCACTACGGTCCAGTCTCATGACGACGATTACGACGCGTACGGTCGAGTACCCGGCCGACGGTCTGACGATGATCGGGCACCTCGCGCTGCCGGCCGGTGTCGAACGCCGGCCCGCAGTGCTGCTCGGACCAGAGGGCATGGGGCTCAGCGACGTCGAGCGCCGCCGGGCCGATGCTCTCGCCGAGCTGGGATATGTAGCGCTGGCCTTCGACCTTCACGGCGGGCGCTATTTGGGTGGCCCCGAGGAGATGCTGGCCCGTTGCATGCCACTGCTGGCTGATCCCGACCGGATGCGGGGCATCGGCCACGCGGCGCTCGACGCGTTGCGCACCGAGCCCCGGACCGACCCCGACCGGATCGCCGCCATCGGCTACGGCACCGGAGGCGCCATCGCGCTGGAACTCGGGCGAGCCGGCGTCAACCTGCGCGCGATCGGGACAGTCAACGCAACTACCACGGGCCGACCGGGCGAGGCAGCGCGCATCCGCTGCCCGGTGTGGGCCGGCGTCGGATCGGAAGACCCGATCATGCCGCCCGCACAACGGAACGCGTTCACCGCCGAGATGCAGGCCGCAGGCGTCGACTGGCGCCTCGCTGTCTACGGCGGCGCCTTGCACGCCTTCCACCACCCGCCCGTCGACCACCCCACAGTCCCCGGCGTCGGCTACCACCCACAGCACGCGCAGCGAGCCTGGCGCGACGTCGTCGACCTGCTCGCCGAGTGCCTGCCCGTACCGGAAGATCTGCGGGCATGACCCAGGCAAACAGCCTGGCGCCAGGCTTGGTCCGCGTCGGGCACGCCCAGTCCCCTCCCCTCAAGTCCCCAGAGCAGAACGACATTCGGGCGGATGCTCGACCGCGGAGACGCGTTCGCAACTGCAGCAGTTGATACAGGTCTACGCATCTACTGCGGCCTCAGAGCTTGTTTCCGAACCGCGGATGCATGACGATCGTCAGCCCTGCGGTTCGTGGCAGTCCTTTTGCGCCTGAAGGGTTGGGAGATGGCGACTCATCGCTGGCTCAAGGTCTTGGCCTACTTTCTGGTCATCGTCGGCTCGGCCATGTTTTTCATCAACGCCGAGGCGGTCGTGAACGGCAACGCCGTCGAGTGCGACGGTAGCCCGATGAGACCAGGTCAGTGGTGCACAAGGATCGGCGGCGAAAGCACCAGCTACGACGAGGAGAAGAAGAACGAATCCCAAGGCGAACTCGTCGGTTACGCCGGCGTGGGCCTCGGCAGCCTTGGCATCGCTCTCTTCGTCGGCCACGGGATCACCACGCGAAGAAGCCGATGACGTCCCCTGTCAGCCACTCGCGCATCGGTCACGGTGACGGCTTCACGCGCGGCTTCAATTCGCTCAGGGTGTCGATCCGGTAGCTTGCCTGGGAAAAGTCGTCGTTGTCCTTCGTGAACTCGCGATGAACAACGGCGCAGTCGATACGGGCCGTCACAGCCGAGGCCGGTCCTCTGGCCGAACCCTCCACGACCAGGATCTCTTCCCTGGCAGCGCCGAAGCGTTTCAGCCCGGCCAGGTACGGGTCCGTCAGCGCCAGTCACGGCCTGCACCACCGGCCAGGGACTGCGAGCCCGTTGCCTATACCTTGCTCGCCACCACCATGTAGTTCTCGGCCTCGGGGTTGAACGTGCTCATTTCCGTCCGGAGTCCGACCCGCTTCAACTCGACTTCGAGTTCGTCGTATCGGCACGGCCAGCACGACAGCAGTTCCGAGCGGACAAGAACCGGCCCAGCCGCATCAACTTGCGCGATCGCAATCTCGATGTGGTGCTCGTCCTCCCAATGCGGCGCAATCTCCCAGCGGTAGACCACGAGGGCATCGCGACCGTTCCGGCGGACGAGTCGGTCACTGATGTCCAGCCGGGAACCTCTGGCCCTCACGAGTTCCCAAGTACGGGAGGTGAGTACCAAGCGCCCGCCAGGGCGCAGAAGCCGTGACATCGACTCCAGAGCAGCAACCCTGCCTCTCGCGCCCACGGCATGGTGCAGCGAGTTGCCAACGCAGAACACCATGTCGAAGGTGGCGTCATCGAAGTGGTCGGGCAGCTCTTGCCAGTCCGTCCGCACTGTCCGGACAGATGCCTTGAACTCCTCAGACAACTCCGCAGTCCGGCGAACCATCGCTTCGCTGGCGTCAGTTGCGACAACCTGCATGCCAAGACCGGCGAGGCCGACCGCCAACTGTCCCGTTCCGCACGAACAATCGAGGACGTGAGCGTTCGGCGGCAGGAGACTGAGGACGTCATCGAACGACGCAGCGAAGTCGGCCGGAGCCAGCTTCGCATCCGAGATGAGCCACTCGTACACCTCGGCAAGCGCGTTATAACCCGTCACAACTACTACCTCCGTCACGCGGCAGACTCACGGTGGGACGTCAGTACATCGGCGGAGCAAGTCGGTTCACAAATGGTTTCGCAAGAGCAGCCCTCCGCTCATAGCGGCATTCCGCGCGCTTCGTGTCACCCCTCATACGCCTGAAGTCGCCGTCTGATCATGAGGGGGAAGTTCAAAACATGCTGAGTGGACAGCTCCGTACGCTCACCGGTGCGCCCGGATGAACTGCAGCGTCTTGCCGAGGTCTTGACCGCCGGCTGCCTGTACGGCCGGTGCCAGGCCGGAGGCGACCGGGGAACACCGCGCGCATCCTGTCCGCTCGGGCGAGCACCGACGGATAACTGGACGGCGGACTGGACGGACTGGCCGCCGGCGGCGTCCTTGCCGAGGCGTCCAGCAGATGCTGCGCCCACACCCGCAGCTCGACTCCTGGCGGCTGGCCCTCGTGCTCCGCGCGCCTACCCGGACGGCAGCCCAAAAGCCCAAGCCCTCGTATGGGACCTGCTGGACGCGATCGCCGTCAGCGACTTCCAGCTGCTGCCGCCCCGCGCTCTGCGCTGCATCGAGGCACCCGCCCGCTACGAGGGTGAGGCCGCCTCACTCTTCCTGGGCGGCGGCATCACCGGATGCCCGAACTGGCAGCGCCGCGCGGTGCTCCAGCTGGACACGATCGGCTCGCCGGCCGTCGTCCTCACCCCGCGCCGCGAGAGCTTCCCCGTCGGGCAGGTGGAGGCGAAAAGGCAACAGGTCGCGTGGGAGTACGAGCACCTGCGGATCGCTGACGTGATCCTCTTCTGGTTCTGCGCGGAAGCCGTCCAGCCCATCGCCCTGCACGAGCTCGGAGCGCACGCCGCCCGCGGCTCTCCTGCCCGCCGCACCCACCCGCTCCTGACCGGCCTCGCAGGGGAGTGGCGCAGACCGGTGCCCCGCCGAGAGGGTGAGCCGGACCAGCAGGCGACAGGAGGGGCATGGAGAACTTCTTCGAACGGGCGGCCCGCCATCCGTTCCATCGTGCCCACACCGGTCAGACGGGGCGGATCCCGCGTTCCTCGAAGACCTCGCGCAGGACACCGACGGCATTGAGCGCGCGGGGGAAGCCCGTGTACGGGACGGCCTGGATGACCGTCTCGATCACCTGCCGGGGTGAGAGTCCCACTCTGAGCGCGGCATTGAAGTGGACCTTCTGCTGGGGTGCCGTGTCACCGAAGGCGATCAGTCCGCCCAGGGTGACAAGCTGCCGTTGCCGCAGGTCGAGTCCCCCTCGCGTGTAGATGTCTCCGAAGGGGAATTCGACGATGTACCGGCCGAGATCCGGCGCCACGTCGTTCAGGGACTCGATCACCTCGATGCCGTGCTCGCCGTCGACCTCGCGCAGTTTGTCCTCGCCCCGTGCATAACGGTCCCCGCCGGGCTCCACCTCGATCGGCTCGATGTGCACCCCTCGCTCTTCGAACACGGCGCGTGCGGCGGCCAACGCGTTGAGCGTCCGCGGGAACCCCGCGAAGGGAACCAGGTGGATCAGCGCCTCCACCACCTGCGCCGCGTCCAGACCGACATGCAGCGCCGCGCCGATGTGGAACCGTAACTGAGGGGCGGTGTCCCCGACGGCGGTCAGTGCGCCGATGGTCACCAACTGCCGCTGCCTCACGTCGAGTCCGGGCCGTGCGTGCACATCCCCGTACGCGAACTCGACCACGAAGCGCCCCAGATCCGGGGCGATGTCCTCCAGCGCCTCCACCGTGGCGAGGGCATCCTCGCCGGCGATCTCCTTCATACGGGCAGCGCCCCGCGCGTACCGCTCGGACGGCCCACGGTCCGCACTGTCGGCCACCGCCGCGCCCGCCCCCGTCAGGGGTGCCGCCATCGCGCCGACCCCTCCAACAGCTCCGTACCGCAGGAGGGCCCGCCTGCCCCTGCCCGCCTCGTCCCTCCGCCGTGCGTCAGGCCTGTCGTCCGCTGTCCCCATCCCGTTCCTCCACCAGTCGCTCGTAGTGCGCGATCTTGTCGTCGATGGCGTCGAGGCTGCGCATGACGGCCTCATACCTCCTGCTGACCTGTGCCTGGTGTCTTCGCAGCAGCTCCAGCCGCTCCCGCACGGTGGTGTTTCCGCCCCGGCGCAGCTCCGCGAACGCCAACATCCCCTGGATGGGCATCCCGGTCGTCCGCAGCCGCAGCAGAAACGCCATCCAGGCCAGATCCGCCGCCTGATAACGGCGCCGTCCGTCCGGCCCGCGTTCCACGCCGTCGATCAGCCCGATGCGTTCGTAGTAGCGGAGAGTGGAAGGGGTGAGCCCGGTCAGCTCGGACGTCTCCGCAATGGTCAGAGTCCCGTCGATCTGTTCGATCCGCTCGGTCGCCACACGACGACCGTACGAGTTGAAGCGCGCTTCAACGCAAGGCAGCCGTCGCAGCCACGGGCGCGACGATCTCCGGGTGCCGCCCCCCGCTCAGGGGGCGCACTTCCTCCCGGCAGTCGGCTTCCCACGGAGGCCGAGCTCCAGGAGCTGTACTCGATCGGTCGCGCGACCGCGCAACGAGTGCTGAGTGAGCTGGCGCAGGCCGGGCTGGTGGAGCGCCACCGGCGGCGGGGCACCTTCGTCACCGAGGGTGCTCGGCAGGAGAACCTGCTGCGTTTTGTCAACACGTCCCTGCCGGGGCCGAAGATTCCCGGGCGGCATGCGGTGGAGTCTGCGACGGTAATCCAGGCCCGCGATGCCGGTCTGGAGATGCCGGGGGTGGCCGGCGACACGCCCGTGCATCAACTGCGACGGCTGAAGTTCGACGTCGACGACAACGTGATCGCCGTCGAGCTCTCCGTCATCCCGTTCTCGTTGGCACCGCGACTGCAAGAGGAGGATCTCGGCCACCTGACGGTGCACGACTACTTTGCCCGCATAGGCATCCCCGCAGCCAAATCCCGCATCTACATCGATCCCCTCGCGCTCGACGCCGCAACCGCGGCGCAGTTGCGCGTACCCGAGGGCCAGGCAGTGATCCGGCTGCGCCGGCTGACCTGGCTGACCGACGGAAAGCTCGCCGAAGCGAGGTGGGACATCACCCGCCCCGACCTCGTCGAGTTCTTTCTCGAACAGACTATTGAGCCCGCACCGGGCTCCTAGTTCCCTGAAGTCCGCCGGTTGATCCGACCGGTGCCCGCTCACCGAGGCCGCGCAGCACACCGTCTGCTGGGGTCCTGTCGAGCCGTTCACCCAACGCGCGGTGTTGTCCGCACGGGGCCATGGCCTTCCCGTGCCGGACGGGCCCGAGATCGAGATCGTGCAGCGCCACTTCGGCCGGCGCTTCTCCAGAGGCAAGCCTCCACGGTGTGCCCGCACGGCCTCGGCCGATCATGCCCATCTGCTTGGGCTCCCACAGCAGGTCAGATGGGTGCCTTCACCAAGCAGCTCTCCCCGATGAACCTGCCCGGCCGTCGCGCCGCGCGGCCCGATGAGCGCCCAGTCGCGTCCACACTCCCCTGACGCGGTTTCACACGGCAGATCTCCGCCCCAATCGCCCAGGCGATTCGTCGTCGCCCTCGCCGCACGGATGCACGTGCAGCCGTCCGACGCGCGAGTCAAACAGACCGTCCCCATTCGCCCTCACCGTTCCAGCGCTATCGACTCGAAAGGCCTCTGAGATGACGCAAACTGCGAGCAGCAGACCGGTCGCCGACGACTCCGATAAACGACTGTTCCGGGTGCTCAGCGCCATCGAGCGAGCAGGCAACAAGCTGCCCCATCCGTTCTGGTTGTTCTGTTTCTGGGACTTCCTCGCCAGTGCCTACGGCGTCACCGAGGGCACGCTCGTCGAACGGATCGTGCAGGGATACGGTCGGCAGTCCTTCCCCGAACCGGACTCGGTCAACCACCGCTACTTCACCGAGGACATTCCGTTCGGGCTGGTCATCTGGAGCTCGCTGGCCGCCCAGATCGGCCTCTCCATGCCCCTGACCGACTCGTTCATCGCCCTGAGCAACACCTTGTGCGGACGTGACTTCGTCGCCGAGGGCAGGACCGCGGAGTCCCTGGGACTGCTCGGCTCGCACGTCGGCTCGATCCGAGCGGCCTTCATCGACGGTTCGGTCTGCTGACCCATTGAAGGGGGAGCGCACCGGTATCGCGGCCCGGGTGCCGAGGCCACCGATCACCGGTTCGCTCCCACACCCCACATGCCTTGTCACACGAGCCGCACCCGTGGGCCAAGACCGGGGCCCGGCAAGGTTCTCGCGCGCTGTTGCCGCAGCCTGACAACGAGCATGGTGGGGCCATCATCAAGGTGGGGCCCACCAGGCGTTCAGAAGGGGACAATGGACAACACCAAGCCCTGTCCATAACTTCGGCTCCGCCGCCCACCCGGGCCGCAGACGGGGATCGGGCACGGGGGAGGACAGCATCGGCGCCGACAGGGTGTGCGGCCCCGGTGCCGGGGTCAGGCGGCGTTCTTCTGTCGGCGGCGATCGGCCCGGGCGAGGGCTTCGACGAGTTCCTCCCGGCTCATCTTCGAGCGGCCGGGCAGGTCCTGCGCGGTGGCCCGCTCGTACAGCTCCGCCTTTGTTCAGCTGCCGCAGCTCGCCCTTGCCCGAGCCGCGCCGGCTGCCGGATGCGGCGCGGGCCGTCTTCGACGTCTCCCGCCCGCTCGCGGACATGGCCCCGGCCGGCTTCCGGCCCCCCGGCCCCATGAGCGCCCAGTACCGCCCTGCTTGAGTGCCTGTTGCCGCTCGCTGGACGCGAGTAGCCTGCCGTTCAGCGCTGCGCTTTCGTCCGAGAGGACCGCCGGTGACAGGTGGGTGGGTGCCTGACCTGCTGTTGGGCGGGATCGTGCTGCTGGGTGCCTGCGTGCAGTGGCTCACCGGGATGGGTTTCGCGCTCGTGGCCGTTCCAGCGCTTGTGCTGCTCCTCGGGCCCACCCAAGGAGTGGTACTTGCCAACTGCGCCGCCGGGGCCATCAGTGTCGTCGGGCTCGCCGTCGGGTGGCGGAGGGTTCGGCTGAAGGCCATGGTTCCGTTGTGCGTCGCAGCCGTGTGCACCGTGCCGGCCGGGACATGGGTGGCGCGGTGGCTGCCCGAGCCTGTTCTGATGGTCTGCATGGGGGCGCTCGTGACCCTTGCGGTCGTGCTCGTGATGCGCGGCACGCGCGTTGCGGTCCTTCGCGGCGGTGCGGGGGCGGTCACTGCTGGTGCCGTGGGTGGGTTCATGAACTCCGCGGCGGGTGTGGGAGGACCGCCGATGTCCCTCTATGCCGTCAATGCGGAGTGGCCTGTACGGGAGTTCGTGCCCAGCGCGCAGTTCTACGGTGTCGTGGTCAATGCCGTCTCGGTGGCGTCCAACGGGGCGCCACGGCTCAGCACACCCGTCTGGAGCCTGGCCATCGGTGCGATGGCAGCGGGTGCCCTGATCGGCAGGCAGCTCGCCGGACGCGTACCCGAACAGCGGGCACGTCTACTCGTACTCCTGCTTGCCTTGGCGGGTGGTGTGAGCACGCTCGGAAAGGGGCTGTGGGGGCTGTGAGCATCAGGATGCCTCCAGCCGAGTAACGGCCCCATTACCCACCCGCGGGTCAGCAGAGGCCATCGAGGATGCGGAGCTCGATGTCGGGCTGGCTGTGAGGGCAGGCGGGCAGCCCCGAGGCCAGGAGCCGGCGGGCTTCGTCACGGTCGATGGGGCGGCGGCGGTCGCCGACGGCGTAGCAGTCGCCGACGTGGACCTGGGCGGGCGGGCGGCCGGTGCCGATGCCGAGCTGGACGATCCACTCCGGCCGGGGCGGGCCGGACCCGCCGGCCGTGCTCGCGCTCGGCTTCCCGCCGCTGGCGTTCGGCGACGCCGTCTGTGACTGAGCGCTGCAGTTGGCCGTTCTGAGTGTCACAGTTGGCCACATCCACATCCCGTGCCCTCAGCCAGAAGGAGTGTGCCGCGTGAACTCGAACGTGCAATCGGAAGGAGTCGCAGGCGAGTGGCCGGATCGAGTGGCCGCCGCACGCCGCGAGCTCGCCGAGCACGGGCCACCGTGGAGTCCCGATGGCGGTCCGGACTTCGCCACCGTCACGCTGCCGGAGCGCGACTGTGATCAGGTACGTGACGTCTTGGTGGAGGAACGGGTCGGCACGGTCGTCGAGATCGGGCTCGCCTATGCCAGCTCGGCGCTGGCGATCAGCGAGGCGCTGCTGCGCACCGGTTCACGGAACCCGCGGCATGTGGTGATCGACCCGTTCCAGTACACGGCGTACGACGGTGTCGGGTGGGAGCTGCTGCGCAGCGTCGGTCTGGACGACATCGCCGAGCTGGTGACCGAACCATCGCAGCGGTTCCTTGCCCGGTTGGCCGACGCGGGTTTCGCCGCGGACGCGGCGTTCGTCGACGGCAGCCACCACTTCCACAACGTGTTCGTGGACCTCCACTTCCTGGGCGAGATCGTCCGACCTGGCGGCATCGTGCTGCTCGACGATGTCTGGTGGCCATCGGTCGGCGCTGCCGTGTCGTACTTCGAGACCAATCTGGGGTGGCGTCCGGTGCCGGCCGCCCTGGCGGATGGGACCGCCGACCCGGCCAGCGGTCGGCCGCGGATCGGCGCCTACCGGCTGCCCGACCCGCGCCCGACGCCGGACTTCAAGGAGTTCCGACCGTTCTGCTGATGTCGGGCTCGCGAGGCCCACCTGAATCGGGCGACCGCGCCCGTCAGCCACAGCGATGGCAGCGCGTTGAGCTTGGAAGGTCCAACTCGCGTGCTCACTGGCCAACTGAAGCGCTCAGTCACACCGTCCCAGGTGTGACTGCGCGTCGTAGTTGGCCAGCCTGCCAACCGGTTACTCGGCCGCGAGTCAGTGGAACCAGACGACGAGGCGCACGTTCTCGGGTCCATGGATTTCGGCGAGGATGCGCATGACCTTCCAGACTCGGCCCCATTCGGTGTCGATCCCCGCAGCTGAGGCGCGGGTTCGGCTGCCTGAGGCGTCGGTCTCCTGCCAGTCCGTAGTCTCCAACTCGGACCAGGCCAGCCAGGTGGTCCCGTGCACATCGTGGGGGCCGCCGTAGCCAGCGAACTCACCTCGCAGCTCCTCCGAGGCGTCATCCGGAAAGCCACGATCTTCCGCGAGGGGTTCGAAGCCGAAGGAGTTTCGGATTCCGAAGAGGCAGGCCAGACCGTCGTAGGCGTTGCCCCTGTTGAGGAGGAAAAGATCGATGCCAGCCTCCCATACGGAGTCCTCGTCGTGAGGGCCCCACAGGCGGGCCCCCGGCCGGCACTCGATCATTCCGCTGACATCCGTCGACATGGAGAGATCCTGCCTGCGTAGGCAGGAGCGAGCACCTCCATTTCCCGGACTCGCGCATCACCGGTCGAGCCTCCGGCTCGGCCAGCTTCGCATCCGGCCAACCAGGGTCCATCTTCAAACGGATCTTGCCCAGAGCAGGAACGATGCGAGGGTGACCGCCGCTTCGTAGGAAGTGCTGTAAGCCTTGTCCGCGATGACCCGGTCCGGGCCTGCAGCGCGGCCGGCCCGGGCCGGTGCGGGGAACACGGATCCGTTCCAGCAGCGGGCGTGCGCAGACACTGTCGTGGCGTTGGCCGGGCGTCACCAGGATCGCGAGCGGGCGGCCCTTGCCGTCGCAGGCGAGGTGGATTTTGATGGTCAGCCCGCCCCGGGATCGACCGAGGGCGTGATCGTCCGGTTCGTCCCGCTGGGACGGCCCCCCTTTTTTCGGCCGGTGGCTGCAGCGTACTGGTGGGCGCGGACGATGGCGGAGTCGATCTGGACCAGCCAGTCGATGTCGTCGGCCGCGTCGGCACGGGCCTGGATCTGTTGGAGGGCTTGGGTGAACACCCCGTCGAGGGCGTAACGGCGGAAGCGCGTGTACACGGTCTTCCACGGCCCGTAGCGTTCCGGCAGGTCACGCCAGGAGATCCCGGTGCGGAACTTGTAGACCATCCCGTTGACGACCTGCCGGTTATCCACGCGGGGGGCCCCGTCGCGGCCCTGGGTATCAGCGGAGCGAGTAACTCCCATTCCAGGTCGGTGACTTCATGACTCCGTACCACGCCACCACGATCCACCACCCGGGTGATCTTTGAAAAGGGACCCTAGGTGCCCCGGCCGGGAGCCGGAGTCAGTCCGCAGTCTTCGTGAAGTCCAGGTCGGCATGGCGGACGGCGTGGGAGGCGGTGGAGACCGTGGCGCCGAGCATGCTGATGCAACCGAAGAGGAGGAATGTGGGGCCGGCGCCCCACCCTTCCACCAGGAGGCCGAAGAGCGGGAACATCACTGGGGTGATGCCGACCGCGCTGAGCGCCTGGACGGAGGCGACCCGGCCCTGGAAGGCGAGGGCGGTGTTGGCCTGCATGAGGGCCAGGGCCAGACCGCCGCAGAGGCCGGAGACCAGGCCGGAGACGAGCGCCACGGCGATCGCGAGGGCGAGGTTCGGCATGACGCCGATCAGGCCGATGCCGGCGGAGGCGACGAGCAGTGCGATGTTGTGCCAGTGGCCGGCCCGAGGGAAGCGGCCGCGCACGACGAGCAGGAGCGAGGTCGTGCAGACGCCGGCGCTGAGGGCGGCGTTCACCCAGGCACCGCCAGAGGGGCCCCAGCCGCGTTCCTCGGCGAGCACGATGACGCCGATCGCCATCGGCGGGATGCAGCCGATCATGGAGAGCAGTCCTGAGAGGACGAGCGGGCCGACGACGGGCTCGTGGCGCAGGTAGACGATGCCGTCGACCAGGTCGCGGCGGGCGGTGGAGTCCGCGGCGGGCTGTTCCTCGGGCGGCAGCGGGGCGAGCCGGACCGCGGCCAGGAGGAGCAGCGAGAGGGTGAAGAGGACGCCGGTCACGGCAAACGCGGCGGCGGGGCCGCCGAGCCCCATCGAGAACCCGGCGAGCGGCGGACCGGCGATGTGGCCGGACCGCTGCACCAGATTGCGCAGGCTCTGCACCCGCATCAACTGGTCGCGGCCGGTGAGCCGGGGCGGCATGGCGCCGACCGCCGGCATGAACAGGGCGTCCACGACGCCGAAGACGAGGGCGAGCGCGACAAGCAACCAGAGGCCGGGCGTGCTGAACGCGAGCGCCGCGGCGGCCGCGAGGATCACCACAGCGCGGACCGCGTCGGAGGAGATGACCACGAGGCGCGGGCCGAACCGATCGGCGATTACACCGCCGCCGAGCATGAGGATCGCCCGGGGTATCGCGCCGACCGCCATCACCAGGCCGACCTGGGCCGGCCCGGCGACCTTCTGCGCGGCCCAGCCGAGCGCCACGAAGTAGGCGGCGTCGCCGACCACAGAGAACGTGTAGGCGATGATCCAGCGCAGGACGTTGCCGTCCCGGTGCACCGGGGTGGAGGGGGTCACGGCTACGGCGGGGGCGGGCGGGGCCGCTTCGTCAACGGGTTCATCGGCTCGCGAGGTCACAAACGCGCATAATCTCCCACAACGTCGGCCCCTACAACGGAATTACCGGCCGGATGCCATGACCCTCCGGCGGCGGACCGGAGCCGCCGCCAGCCGCTACCAGGGGACCGGGATACTCAGACTCTCTTATGTCGGGGGGTATATGTTCGTTGGTGAGTTGTTGAGGCGTAGTGGCGTTAGTGCTGTGCGTCTTCGGTGTTACGAGCAGCATGGGTTGCTGTGACCGCAGTGGCGGGGCAGTGGCTACCGCGAGTTCGACGAATCCGATGTGGTC